>NZ_SJUY01000040.1:0-394 GCF_004337175.1 Exiguobacterium sp. SH1S21
ACTACCGTTCCGTAGATGCACTGCTGATCGACGATATTCAGTTTTTTGCTAATAAAGAACGATCTCAGGAAGAGTTTTTCCACACCTTCAACGCCCTGCTGGAAGGTAATCAACAGATCATTCTCACCTCGGATCGCTATCCGAAAGAGATCAACGGCGTTGAGGATCGTTTGAAATCCCGCTTCGGCTGGGGGCTGACTGTGGCGATCGAACCGCCAGAGTTAGAAACCCGCGTGGCGATCCTGATGAAAAAGGCCGACGAAAATGACATTCGTTTGCCAGGCGAAGTGGCGTTCTTTATCGCCAAGCGTCTACGATCTAACGTACGTGAGCTGGAAGGCGCGCTGAACCGCGTCATTGCCAACGCCAACTTTACCGGACGGGCGATCACTAT
>NZ_SJUY01000041.1:0-391 GCF_004337175.1 Exiguobacterium sp. SH1S21
GTTTTTAAGGAGTTTTGACAATTGAGCGCTATCCCATACATGATCATAATGCCCATGCGTGATTAAAATCGCCTTAGGGTTTTTGGCGTTTTCTAACACCCATTCGCTGCTAGAAAATCCGGGATCGATAATAAAATCTATCCCACTAGAAAGCTTCACAATATAAGCGTTTTCTTCCACCGCCCCGCATTCTCTCCTTAAAATTTCCAAACTCCAAACTCCCTTCAAACTAGTTTTAAAAAGTCATCATGATTGAAAATCATAGCGCAAAAATAAGGCGATTTTGACTAGAATAGCGCTTCTGTTATTGTTGGTTGAGATGAGTTTAATGAAAGGAAAATCGTGCGATCGTTTGGGAATTACATGCAAGAGTGGCTTTATGGAGAAAAGG
>NZ_SJUY01000042.1:0-388 GCF_004337175.1 Exiguobacterium sp. SH1S21
GATGTCAGGGCGAGCGGTAGCCCGGAAGCAAAACCCAGGATCAGCAATATGGCTGAACGCGGCTGTTGAAAAATACGTAAATATTGACTGGACATGGGCGTCTACAGGCCCGGCTTGCACCGGGCCAGAGGGCAGAAATTAACGCGCGTTCTGCTTGATGAATTCGTGAATGCTGGTGTCCTGAGACATATCAGCGATGGTATCGGTCAGCACACTGTTAACCGCATCGGCGATATTTTTGTTGGAGGCCTGGAACGCACCTTCAACGTTGTAGCTGGCACGATAGTTTTTGGTCATTTTGTTGCCATTCTGCGCGGTAGCGATGATGGCGATATCCGCTTTGGTAGCGATGTTGTAGCGCACGTTGCCCTGGGACACGTCAGCATAC
>NZ_SJUY01000043.1:0-384 GCF_004337175.1 Exiguobacterium sp. SH1S21
GTTTACAACAACGTCTGATGAGGGATCATGCCACACCGCATCATCGTCTAGCCCGCACCGCCCGCGATGCGCTTGGGGCTCCCTGGGACGGTCTCGTTGACGGAAAGCCCTACGCGGAGTTGGTTCAGGTTTCGACCCAGCGAACCTGATCCCCATATCACAAAACGCCCCACTAAGCCAAATTCTTAGTGAGGCGCTTTGTGATATAATGGAAGGCGAACGAATATCATCTTATTAGGAGGCTTACATAATGGCTGAACTCACGTATGAGCAGATGCAGCAGAAGGTCAATGTCCTGGTTACTCAGAACGCACAGTTGCAGAGTGCTATTCTTGACTACCAGATTATCGAGGCGTCGCGGGGGACTGAGACCCAGGGTAGTAC
>NZ_SJUY01000044.1:0-381 GCF_004337175.1 Exiguobacterium sp. SH1S21
GTGCTGGACTGGTCGTACCCGGGGGAGCGGAAGACCGTGGAGGTGCAGCTCGCGGACGGCCGTACCGACGGTGCCGACATGCTCGCCGGACACCCGGAGTTCAAGGGTTCGCTCTGGCACGAGTACGAGGGCGTGCTGCGGGAGTTCGCCCGGTCCGTGCGCGCCGGGGCGACCGGCGGCCCGACGGCGCCGGACGGCCTGGCCACGGCGGAACTCGTCGCCGACGCCTACGCCCACGGCGCCCGGCAGGAGGCCCGCTCGTGAACCCGGCGGAGGACGGCGCCAAGCGGGCGGTGCACGGTCGGCTGGTGAAGGTCCTCACGCACCGCCGCGATGACCGCGGGATGACCCTGGAACCGTTCGCCTCCCGCTGTGTGCGGG
>NZ_SJUY01000045.1:0-329 GCF_004337175.1 Exiguobacterium sp. SH1S21
CCGTCGACTTCCCCCCGAAGGGTTCCGTCGATTTCCTGCGCTCGACTTGCATGTATTAGGCACGCCGCCAGCGTTCGTCCTGAGCCAGGATCAAACTCTCCAAAGAATTTGATATAGCTCTTGAAAACGAAGCTTGCGCTTCAATCAAAACTTGTAAAACTTTTTTTGCCTCATCGTTCAGTTTTCAAAGACCAAAAAATAAATGGTCGGGAAGACAGGATTCGAACCTGCGACCCCTTGGTCCCAAACCAAGTGCTCTACCAAGCTGAGCTACTTCCCGTTATAAATGGTGCACCCTGAGAGATTCGAACTCCCGGCCTTTAGATTCG
>NZ_SJUY01000046.1:0-307 GCF_004337175.1 Exiguobacterium sp. SH1S21
CGATCTTGCCTGGCAACGTCCTATCCTCACAGGGGGAGACCCCCAACTACTTTCGGCGCTGAAGCGCTTAACTTCCGTGTTCGGCATGGGAACGGGTGTGGCCGCTTCGCTATCGCCACCAGACAAGTATTATATTAACATCATTTAACAATGACGTCAATATGTTTTTAAGAGATTGAACTCTCAAAACTGAAGATTCATCAATACAAACCATTTCTAGATCAAAGCCTCGACCGATTAGTATCATTCAGCTCCACACGTCGCCGTGCTTCCACCCATGACCTATCTACCTCATCGTCTCTGAGGG
>NZ_SJUY01000047.1:0-275 GCF_004337175.1 Exiguobacterium sp. SH1S21
GCCGCCGAAGGTGGGACAGATGATTGGGGTGAAGTCGTAACAAGGTAGCCGTATCGGAAGGTGCGGCTGGATCACCTCCTTTCTAAGGAAAATGCCCATGTGGCATTGCCCATCGTTCAGTTTTGAGGGTTCGTCCCTCGATTGTTCTTTGAAAACTGAAGATTCATCAAGACATCAAACCAAGAAAAATATGCATGGTCCGTTCGGACCGTGTGTCTTAGAAACGCTAGATCAAGGTAGAAAGGGCGTACGGTGGATGCCTTGGCACTAGGAGC
>NZ_SJUY01000048.1:0-272 GCF_004337175.1 Exiguobacterium sp. SH1S21
AGCCAGCATTCCACTCCCGCCAATCACCAACGCATGCTTCATTGTTTCCCCTCCTCTCGATTCATTTCGTATTCCACGTTCGAACAGGAATAGTGGATTATAAAAGCGAACTGAACGATAGCACTCATCTCAAGTCAAGGAGGACTGATGGACACGTGATACCCAACCTCTTCCAACCAACGGACCGTTCCAGCCAGCATTCCACTCCCGCCAATCACCAACGCATGCTTCATTGTTTCCCCTCCTCTCGATTCATTTCGTATTCCACGTTC
>NZ_SJUY01000004.1:0-236663 GCF_004337175.1 Exiguobacterium sp. SH1S21
ATATCGTTCTACAACCATGATCGTCTCCAGAAACGACTAAACGGCTTGAGCCCTGTCGAATACAGGGCTCAAGCCGCCTAGGCTGGTTTTCATTATTTACCCTGTCTACTTGACGGGGAGCAGTTCACAATATCCAGACGGGTCGTTTCGTCATGAGGTCGTTGCAAAAGCGGATAACGTCTGTCGAGCTAACGCAAGTGCTTGCTCGTTCCCGAGCGTGACGCGGATCCCGTCCGGTTGACGCGACGTATGGATGCCGTGCTCGGCTAAGTGGGACCAAACCGCTTCGGGTTGGTAGAGTGTGACGTATAAAAAATTCGCCTCAGCTGGCTGCACTTGACCGATCGTCCCGAGTAACTCTGACCACTTGACGCGCATGTCGTGATGCCAAGCGATTGACTCGTCCAAGTAGGTCGCATCAGCCAAAAAGACGTTGGCAATTTTCGCGCTCACACCGCTTATATTGAACGGGGGGACGAACTGCCGGAAATACTGAGCGAGTTCGGTCGTCGTGATCATAAACCCGAGACGGACGTTGGCTAAGCCGAACGCCTTTGATAGCGTCCGTAAGACGATCACGTTCGTCAGTTCATTCAAGTGCGTGACGATACTCGATGCAGGCGTGAAATCGATATACGCCTCGTCGACGATCAAATAAGGGACGAGGCCTGCCAGTTCGGCCAACTCACCGACCGTCCACAACTTACCGGTCGGGTTGTTTGGGTTCGACAACAGCAACAGCTTCGGTGCATGTTGCTGAATCGCCAAGGTGAGCGCCTCATACGATAAATCGTCCGCCTGAACATGCCGACCGTGTGCGATCGTCGTGAAGATCGGGTAGAGAGCGAAGTCAGGACTCGGTGACAAGACGACGTCTTCTGGTGACAAGAGCGCCTGCGTGACGACGTGAATCATCTCATCACTGCCACAGCCGACGAGCAACTGGTTCGATTCGACGCCAGCATAGGCCGCGTAGCGGGTGAACAGTTCATCAATCGGTTGGACCGGATACTCGTGCAGGTCATGGAACGAGATTGTTGCCAGCTGTTCATGCAACCGCTTCGGCACCGGGAACTGGCTTTCGTTTTGATTCAACCGATGTCCTTCCGGATAAGTGACGGGATAGATCGGGAGGTCGACTTGCCTCATTCCGTCGGCTCCATCGAGAACCATTTTTTAGCGAGTTTATCGATCTCGCCTGAGTCGATCATCTTGTTCAGCTCGTCATTGAACTGATCACGCAAGTCGTCTTCCAATTTGAAAGCGGCCGCCGATCCTTTTTCGCCGTCTTCTTTAAGCGCGAACGTATAAAGACCTGCGTCTTGGTCTAAGTATTTTTGAGCGACCGTGTCTTCGATGACCATTGCATCGATGCGGCCCGTGTTCAACTCTTGAACGATTTCTGGAATCTTATTCAATGAGACGAGTTCAGCGTCAGGCGCTTGGTCTTGAGCGATAGTCTCTTGAATTGAAGCGGTCTGGACGCCGATCTTCTTGCCGGCTAGCGCTTCGATCTCTTTTAGCGATTCATCTTTTGTCATGATCAAGTTCGTTGCTGATAAATAGATGTCCGAGAACGACGCATTTTCTTTCCGCTCTTCGGTCGGCGTCATGCCGGCCATGACAAAGTCGATCCGTCCGGCGTTCAAGGCTCCGAGCAAACTACCGAAGTCCATGTCCTCAATCTTTAACTCATAACCGAGACGCTCTGTGACCGTTTCAGCGATCTCGATGTCGAAACCGACGATCTCATCCCCGTTCGCCGTATCAACGAACTCATACGGGAAGTAATCGGCACTCGTTCCCATGACGAGTGTCTTTTTTTCTTCTCCCGTTGTCCCTTGGTTGCACCCCGCTAATAATGCGCTTGCGACTAGTCCCCCTGTAACGATCCACTTTTTCATGTATAAATTCCTCCTTCAAGATATGAGACTAAGTGTAATTGTATAATTATTAATTGTAAAGTATAAAAATACAGAAAAGCTAAAAAATATCATCCAGTCCGCTTTAAGCTGGATGACAAGAATCATCCGTCAATCTGCTGCAAGTAGCTGATGACGTCGGTCAAATAGGTCTCGATCGGGCGATTTGCATCGATTGTAAGCGTATGCATAAAGTCGGGTTTTTTACGGTTTGCGACAGTTCGATGAAAATCGTCCGAGGTGACGGATTCGATTTGACTAATCTTGCGTTCGCGCTCGGAAAGGCGGCGATTGATTTCATCGACGTCGTCGACGACACACTCGACGTAGCGATAAGTGGCGCCATGGTTTTCGGCGAGTGCCAATCCGCGTTCAAGCATCGCATCATACAGGCAAGGGCTGTCCAGAATGACGTTCCGGGCTAGTGACAAATTGAACGCAACAAGCGCCCAATCGATGTCATAGGCGACTTTTCCGGCCAGTGCCGGGTCAAGCGGATGATCCACCATTGCTTCGAGCAAGGCTGTCTTCGTCACGTCATGGTCGACGATGACCGCATTGAGCTGAGGCGCGATGGCACGGGCCAGCGTCGATTTGCCGGAGCCCGGAAATCCGGACATTTGTAAAAAGAACATGGTCTCACCTCACTTTTCGTTTGATTTACCACGGCTGAAACCGGCGAATAACCTGCCACCGAACGGCAACATCGCCTCGTCAACGAAGCATACGAGGTCGTCAATTTCATTGTTTCGATAATACGACTCGAGAGCAGCTACAAGTTGATGAGCCAACTCGTTGTCGTGGCGGGCGAGGGCGCGGTATGCCCATTTTGATGTACCCGTCCATTTTCCGTTCGTGCGCAAGATGAATTCGCAGATTAAATCCCCGATCGTACTGCTGATGAACAGACCTTCTTGCCGATTTTGACAGCCAATCAAGTCATCGAGCGCATCTGTCAAAAAATATCGTTTCATCTCAATCGTCTCATCAGACCACACATTTGGGCCGCGCTCGAGTAAGTCTTTAGCTTCACGTTTGATGGCTTCGATCACGCCTGTATCTTTCAATACGACGCTTTCCGCTACCATCGTCGGTAAGGACGGCATGGCGCGTTGGCGATCTTGATCGAAAAAGGCGCGGTAGGACGTCAAGTTGTGGGCGAATAGCTCGATGCGCCATCCGTATTCGATCAGCGATTCACGGTAAGACGAGACGAGCGTTTGATCGAAGACGACTATGTCTAAGTCAGACGTTTCCGTTGCTTCGCCCCGGACGATGCTTCCTGCTAACACCGCCGCCTGACAGTGGGGGAAATGCACAGTGATAAATGTTTTTGCCGCATTGATTGGCTCAAGTCTCGATGTCATCGTTTTCTCCTTGGTTAATCGACGTCAAAAAATCACGAACTTCCGCCCGTGAACGTAAGATGATGATGTTCTGATTGGCACGGCTCGATTGCAAGCGATGCAACACATCTGGGCGCTGCGATTTTGGGTAATTCCATACCCACTTCAAGAATTTCGGATCAAACCGCTCCTCACAACCAGTTCCCATGTCCGGTCTTGCCTTGCCTTTATATTTGATCATTCGTTTCAGGACGCGATATGTACAAACAATCCGTGGCAAGTCGAGATAGAGGATTGTATCGGCCGCTTCCATTCTCAAGTCGAGCGTGCCGCCGTAGTTGCCGTCGATAATCCAGGACGTTCGTTCGATTAGCTCGGTTTGGATTACAATCTGCTCTTGTCTCGTGGCAGGAACCCAATTCGGTTTCCATAATAATGCGTCCAAATGGTGGGCTTCGATGCCGAGTCGCGAGCTAATATTCCGCGCAAGCGTCGACTTTCCCGATCCACCAGAGCCGATAATTAATATTTTTTGCATATGTCCCTCCGGTGTTCACTATTCATTCAATAAATTTTGTCTGTGTCATGGTGATTATTCCGATTGAAGGATACGCCATTTCTCAATCACGCCATCTTCTTCATACATGACACGTACTTCCATCTGATTCAAGACGAGCCGTTGCTCGGAAGCGAATAAAATGATTGGATAGCCAGTCGACAGCGGCTCGTCAGCTTCGAAAACAGGACTGTGGGCCTGCATCGCATAATAGCCGTCCGAACGCGTATTGGCCGCACCGGCGTCAACTTGGATGACTGTCTCGAAACCTTGTAGACGGAGCACGTAACTGTATGTCGTCCGGGCCCCACGTTCGAGTCTCCATTCCTCGATGATTGCTTCACGTCTATCTTTCGCCTCTTCTAATAATATTTCTTGCGACGTATATTCACGCTCATACGGAATCATCTCTTGAATGTTGACGACCGTCATCGTCGCGAGTTTTTGCGATTCTTCTGACGGGGGAGTGATTAAAATACCGATAAAAATCAAGATAGGGATGAGCAAATAAATGATGACCCGACTTCGCATATGGTTTCACCTGTCCTTTATCGGTTTTTTCGCCATAATCTGTCAGAACCCTGCCTGCTGCTTAAAAAATGTTACCGAGAACATGTTCAATCGTCAAAAATATGACGACCGGATGTATGATGAAGTCAGGAGGGGATTGGGATGAAGATTGGGGTTATCGGTGGGGGAATCGCCGGGTTGACAACGGCGGCTCTCGCTAGTCGATCGGGACATGACGTAATCGTGTTTGAATCATCGCGCGAATGGGGCGGATGTGCCGGTAAGTTTGATCGCGGGGACTACCGTTTCCCGGCGGGGGCGACGCTCGGGATGGGCTTCGAACGAGGCGGACTCCATCAACGCGTGCTCGACTATTTAGACGAGGCGGTCGCAGTCGAGAAGCTAGACGAAGTGATGCATGTCCATCTGAGTGATCGAACGATCGTCTACTATCAAGCACGTCAAGCGTTTCTCGAGGAACTGAGCGCAAAGTTTCCGGAACTGCAGTCGGATATCCGGTCATTCTTTCGAGAAGTATGGACGGATTTTGATAGAATCCGACCGTTGTTCGAGCGTTTGCCGGCTTTACCGCTCCGGACGCTCGACGATGCGCTGACCGCGGTTCGCGGATTTCGGCCGAATCAAGTAGCGGCACTTGTAAAACTATATCGTCCGCTTCGCGAAACGTTAAGGCGTCATAATCTGAACGGAACAGCGTTCGAACGACTCATCGACGGAATTTTACTCGATAGTTTGCAGACGGGGGCACGCGATGCAAGTCACTTGCTCGCGACCGTCGCACTTTCGATTTACCATGAAGGGGCATTTTACGTCGAAGGTGGATTGTATACACTCGCGCACGCCTTGGAACGCTCGATTCGACATGGCGGAGGCACGACGCTGCTCGGTCGTCAAATCATGAAAATCGAGCGCGTCGCCGACGGCTGGTTATTGACCGATCGCCGGGGCCGGCTTGAGATCGTCGACGTCGTCGTTGCCGCGATCCCGCTCGAGGCGACACATCGCTTGCTGAGCGGTGCTGACGAGCGTCGATTTGCCGGGCAATATCGACGTCAGTTGAAGCAATCGCAATGGGGCACGTTCAGTCTATACGTGACGTTGCCCGAGCGCGTCTGTCTGGACCAGCCCTTATTCCAACAAGTGTATACGGACGACTTGCCGTCCGGCCATGCCTTCATCTCGATGTCGGCCGAGGACGACGTGTTACGGACGTCTCTCCCCGAACGGACCGTGACGGTCTCGACGCATATCGATTTATCAGAGTGGGACGATTGGAAAGACAGGGCCACCTATGAGAAACTAGAAGCAATATGGACCGAGCGTCTCATCTCGGCCGTGAAGCGGGCGTTTCCTGACTGGACGGGCGAATCAGCGGTCCTCCTTCCCGGGGGTCCAGGAGCGTGGGTAAAATATACGAGACGACCGCACGGTGCTGTCGGTGGCTATGCGCAAACACCGCGTCAGGCTCTGTTCCATGCCGCGAGCTATCGGACGACGCTACCGAACTTTTTCGTGTGCGGGGATACGGTGTTCCCGGGAGCGGGGACGATCGGGGCAATGACGAGCGGGTTGCACGTCGGACGTGCGCTCGGTGCAAAGCTATAATGAAGGGGACGGTGTCATGCATAAGAAAACATTTAATGAACTGACGACGAAAGAACTGTATGATCTGTTGGCGCTGCGGACCGAGGTGTTCGTCGTCGAGCAAGATTGTCCGTATCAGGAAGTCGACGGGAAAGATGTCACGGCGCATCATTACTGGATCGAAGAAGACGGTGTGATTGTCGCCGCACTCCGAGTGCTCGTCGAAGAAACGCCGATCGCTATCGGTCGCGTCGTCACGAAAGCGTCACATCGAGGCAAAGGGTACTCGCGCAGGCTAATGGAAGAAGCCGTCATTGACTTCGGGTCCGCCGAGCTCTACTTACAAGCCCAGACATACGTCGAACCGTTCTATGCGAGTTTCGGCTTTTCGCGAACGAGTGAAGAATACTTAGAAGACGACATCCCACACGTCGATATGATTCGGGAAAGAACCATATCTTCCTAAAGCAGTGCGGTACCGTTCGCCAGAAGTTCATGGTAGAATGTTGAGGAATACATGCGCACATGAAAACGTGCGATAACATTATAGCGTGCAAAGGGGTTTACGATGGTGACTGACCAACAAGTGATTGAAAAAGCGAAAGAATTAGCCGACCTTTTGGCAAAGACTCCAGAAGTGGCCCGCTTCAAAGAAGCGGAAACGAAAGTGAACGAAAGTGAACGCGTCCAAACGTTGATCAAACGGATCAAATATTTACAAAAAGAAGCGGTCAACTGCAAACATTACGGCAAGACCGAAGCGCTTGCCAAAGTCGAACTAAAAATCGACAAGGCGATGGACGAACTCGATTCGATTCCGGTCGTCCAGGCGTTCCAAGAGACACAAGTCGAAGTGAACGACCTTCTTCAATACGTGACGGTGACGCTCGCCAACTCGGTGACGGACCGAATCATCGAAGCGACGGAAGGCGACGTACTCGCAGGTAAAACAGGAAGCGGCATGGCAGCGGAGAAATCACGCGGCGGTTGCGGATACTAAAAAACAACAGCTGGCCTCTGGTCAGCTGTTCTACTTTATAGAGGTGAGACGAAATGGAAGCGATACATCAGACACCGATGATGAAGCAATATTTTTCAATCAAGGCGGATTATCCTGACGCCTTTGTATTTTACCGGCTCGGTGACTTTTACGAGCTCTTTTTTGAAGACGCCCAAATCGTGGCGAAAGAACTCGAATTGACGCTCACCGCGAAAAACGGCAAAAACGCCGAGCATCCGATCCCGATGTGTGGAGTCCCGCATCACTCG
Organism: Exiguobacterium sp. SH1S21; assembly: GCF_004337175.1. Lineage (NCBI taxonomy): Bacteria > Bacillati > Bacillota > Bacilli > Caryophanales > Exiguobacterium > Exiguobacterium sp. SH1S21. The sequence continues at coordinate 7,209 of NZ_SJUY01000004.1, forward strand.
GCAGCCGTCTACATCGAGCAGTTGATCGAAAAAGGATTCAACGTCGCGATCTGTGAGCAGATGGAAGATCCGAAAGCGACAAAAGGCCTTGTGAAGCGGGAAGTCATCCAAGTCATCACGCCAGGTACTTACATGGCCGCGCTCGGAGACAAAGACAACCGTTATTTGGTCGCCGTCGCCAAAGTTGGTGAAACATACGGGGTCGCCCGTGGTGACGTGACGACAGGTGAATCTTGGCTGACGACGTTGCCGACGAAAGAAGCGGTCCTCCGTGAAGTCGAAGGATTGGTCCCGAGTGAGATATTAGTCGATGACGACCAGCTCGCGGACATGTTGCAGCCGCTCGGGATCCCGCTATCGATTCAAGTCGAACGCCGGTCGAGCGAACTGTCCGCATCGGCGAAAGACGACGCCCAAGTGAGCGCGTTTGATTTGCTGTACGCCTATTTGACACGGACGCAAAAGCGGGCGCTCGACCACTTGCAGCCGGCGATCGCCTATGAGGTCGAGGCCCACATGCAACTCGACCCGAATACGGCACGCAACTTAGAACTGTTCCGCTCGGCCCGCTCCGGAGAACGGAAAGGCTCACTCTTATCACTGCTCGACGAGACGACGACCGCCATGGGCGGACGTCTTTTAAAGCGTTGGCTCGAGCAACCGCTCTATACAGAGCAAGCGATCCATGAGCGTCAAGACGCGGTCGAGAACTTACTTGACGATTTCATGCTGCGCGACCAACTCCGGGACGAATTGAAACACGTCTATGATATCGAGCGGCTCGTCGCGAAAGTCGGCTACGGGACGGCGAACGCGCGCGATCTCGTACAATTGCGCGACACACTAGCACGCATCCCGGCTTTGAGCGTGATGCTCGAAGCGGTCGCATCAAGCCGGTTGCATCATATCCATGAAGACTTGGACACGTTCGAAGACTTGGCGGCGCTCCTTGAAGCGGCGCTCGTCGAATCTCCACCGATCTCGACGAAAGAAGGCGGAATGATTCGTAAAGGCTATTCTGAAGAGCTTGATCAGTTGCTTGAAGCGAAAGCGAACGGGAAGTCGTGGATCGCGAACCTGGAGCAACAAGAGCGGATCGCGACCGGGATCAAGTCATTAAAGATCGGCTACAACCGTGTCTTCGGGTATTATCTCGAAGTGACGAAAGCGAACGCCCGTTTACTCGAAGAAGGTCGGTACGAGCGGAAACAGACGCTCACGAACGCCGAACGCTACGTCACGCCCGAGCTGAAAGAGAAAGAAGCGCTCATCCTCGGTGCGGAAGAGAAGAGCTGCACGCTCGAGTATGACTTGTTCGTCACATTGCGAGACCGAGTCAAACTTGAGACGAAACGGTTGCAGCAGCTCGCACGGTCGCTCAGTGAACTTGACGTCCTGCTCGCTTTGGCGATCGTCGCCGAAAAGCGGGACTACGTGCGTCCGACAGCGTCCGCAAACGTTCAAATCGATCGCGGCCGGCACCCGGTCATCGAGACGGTTCTGCCACGCGGTGACTATGTCGCCAACGACTTGACGCTTGACGACTCGCGTCAGATGCTGTTGATCACCGGACCGAACATGTCCGGTAAATCGACGTACATGCGCCAGTTCGCGTTGATCGCGATCATGCACCAAATCGGATCGTTCGTCCCGGCCGAGGCGGCCGAACTGCCGCTGTTTGACCGCATCTTCACTCGCATCGGGGCAGCGGACGACCTCGTGAGCGGTCAGTCCACGTTTATGGTCGAAATGACCGAGACACGCCAGGCCGTGACCGAGGCGACGGCGAACAGCTTGATTTTGCTTGATGAGATCGGGCGCGGGACGTCGACGTATGATGGGATGGCGCTCGCGCAAGCGATCGTCGAATATATCGCCTCCTCAATCGGCGCGAAGACACTGTTCTCGACGCATTATCATGAGCTGACCGTCCTCGAAACGACGATCCCGACGCTCGAGAACGTCCACGTCCGCGCCATCGAACGCGACGGACGCGTCGTCTTCTTGCATGAAGTTCATCCAGGCAAGGCCGACAAGTCTTACGGCATCCACGTCGCGGAACTGGCCGACTTGCCACAATCGCTCATCGAACGAGCGCGGACGATCTTAACAGAGCTCGAACAAGAGAAAGAGCGGGTCGCTGCCCCGACTGACCCGATAACGAAGAAGTCGAGCGATGAAACCGCTCAGCTCTCTTTGTTCGAGACAAAAGATGAGTTAAAACAACAATTGCTCGAGCTCGATCTTTTAGCGATGAACCCGATCGAGGCGATGCAAGCGCTCTATGCGCTCCAACAGTCTGCGAAGAAAGGGTGAGTCGATGGGAATCATTCAAGAGTTGCCAGAACAGTTAGCCAACCGGATTGCGGCCGGGGAAGTTGTCGAGCGACCGGCATCGGTCGTGAAAGAACTCGTCGAAAATGCGATTGATGCAGGCGCGACGAAAGTGGAAGTCGAGCTAGAAGAGGCCGGGATCCGGCTCATCAAAGTGCGGGATAACGGCCACGGCTTTTACGAGGATGATGCGGCCCGTGCTTTTTTAAGACATGCGACGAGCAAGATACGAGACGAACATGATTTGTTCCGGATCCGGACGCTCGGATTCCGGGGCGAGGCGCTCGCCTCGATCGCATCGGTCAGTCACGTCACGTTAAAGTCGCGCCGGGCTGATGAGGCCGGCTTTGAGATGACGCTACATGGCGGCGTCGTGATCGAGCAAACACCGACTGCTGCGAACGTCGGGACAGAGATCACGGTCAGTCAATTGTTCTATAATACGCCAGCCCGTTTGAAATACTTGAAAACATCTGCGACCGAGCTCGCGAGCATCACCGACACGTTGAACCGGATTGCCTTGTCACACCCGGAAGTTCGATTGACGGCTTTCCATGAAGACAAGGAGCTGCTCCGAACGAACGGGAACGGGGACATCAAGCAAGTCATGCTCGCAATCTACGGTCGGCAAGTCGCTTCCCAAATCGTGACGGCGTCGAGTAAGACGAATGACTACAGCTTGAGTGCTCACCTCGTGCGGCCCGAAGTGACGCGTTCAAATAAACAGTATGTGACTTTGATCTTGAACGGTCGGAGCATCAAAAATTTCGCGCTCACGCAAAGCGTTCTCGAAGGCTATCATACGCTTCTGCCGATCGGTCGTTACCCGATCGCTGTGCTCGAAGTGAACATGGACCCGATGCTGATTGATGTCAACGTTCATCCGACGAAGCGGGAAGTGAGACTGTCAAAAGAGAAGGAACTCTGTCAACTGATCCGGGAGACGGTTCAGCTGACACTTCGGGAGCAACGGTTGATCCCGTCGGTCAAACCAAGACAGCCGTCCGTTCCGACAGAGCAATCGAAGCTTGATTTCACCGTTGAACGCTCAGACACAACAGTTGAGCCGAGCGCATGGAACTATCCGATCCCACGCGAGCCGGTCACATCTCCGAGTCGCTGGTCGCCGACACCACTCGTTCAAGAGACACCGGTCGAAACAGTGCTGCCAGAAGAACCGGTGGTTGAAAAGGCGGAACGCCGGCTGCCGGCGCTCGACGTTATCGGCCAACTCCATGCGAGTTACATCGTCTGCGGCGCGGACGATGGCATGTACATCATCGACCAACACGCCGCCCAAGAACGCATCAAGTACGAACTGTTTTATGATCAACTCGGCCAGCCTGAAAAAGAGTATCAGTTGTTGCTGTTGCCGCTCACGCTCGAGTTCACCCAACAAGAGACGCTTGCGATTGAAGAAGTCGCCCCACTTCTTAAAGAAGCGGGCCTCGATTTAGAGGCGTTCGGAGGCAATACGTTTCTTGTCCGGGAAATCCCGACATGGTATCCGCAGCACGATCTCGAAGGGACAGTCCGTGATTTAATCGAGATGGCGATTCGGGACCGATCAATCGATATCGCTAAATATCGCGAAGAGGCGTCGATCCTGATGGCGTGCAAACGATCGATCAAAGCGAACCATCCCTTAAACCTCGAGATGATGCGACAGTTGATCCGCGACCTTGGCGAGACGACGTCTCCGTATACGTGTCCACACGGACGTCCGATTTTAGTGAAGTGGAGTACGTATGAACTCGAGAAGTTGTTCAAACGTGTCATGTGACAAACGTTGTAATCTTATTTTAACCGGCTGTAACGTTTATGGATGCTTAGCTATGGGAACAATATACACATGTCGTCAAACGCATCGAGGTTGAGAGGTGGAGTTCACACTGCCTCACCCTCAAGGTGTAGACATGATTCATAAACCAGTAGGGGGAAATGATTATGACAGACACGCTTAAAGTAACGACACGAGAATTACGACCACGTTCGGTTCGAACAAACTTACGTAAAGAAGGAAAAGTACTTGGTGTCGTTTACGGCTACAAAGTCGAAAGCACACCAGTCGCGTTTGAAGAAATGGCATTGCGCAAGATTCTCCGTGAACACGGTGACAACGCCTTGATCGAACTTAACATCGACGGCAAGAAAGTAAATACACTCGTTCACGGGACGGAAGTTGATCCGTTCACGAGCACATACAAGCACGTCGAGTTCATGGCAGTCAAAATGGATGAGGCAACTGAAGTTGAAGCAGACGTCACACTCGTCGGCGACGCGAAAGGTGTCAAAGAAGGCGGCTTCTTGTCGCAAGCACTCTATAAAGTCACTGTTTCGGCAACGCCTGCTAACATCCCAGAGCGGATTGAGCTCGACGTTAGCGAGCTAGGGATCGGTGACTCACTCACAGTTGCTGATATTCCGGAGAATAAAGATTACGAAATCTTATCTGAAGGCGATCTTCAAATCGCATCAGTGAACGAGCCGGTAGCAGTCGAAGAAGAGGAAACTGAAGGTGAAGAAGCTTCAGCTCCAGAAAAATCGACTGATGAGACGACAGATTCTTCTGAGAAAGCATAATTGGTTTCATGCGGCCCTTTACGAAGGGTCGCTTTTTTTAGTCACAAATCCGACAAATGTAACCGATTACGATGTGAAAAGTGTGTCAACAGTTCGAATGGGCAGTTGCAAAAATGTCGCTCCGGGCTTATATTGTTAATGATTTCACATGTTTGTTCTTATTATATGGTTCATTTAAACAGAAAGAAGGGTTTGTGACATGGCATCAATGGAAATCCATGCACTCGAATCATTACGGAAGAAAGCACAGGCTTCCTCAGCGATGATTCACTATCGGCCGATGGAATATTTTTTACGGGCAATGCTCGCGGGGATTTTTATCGGGTTCGCATCAATCTTCACATTAAAAGTCGTCAACGGCATGTATCTTGTAGATTCACCATTTACGACGCTCATCGGGGGATTCTCGTTCGGGATCGCGCTCGTCATGATCATCTACGGAGGCGCTGAACTATTTACCGGGAATACGATGTATTTTACGACTTCAACGATGCGTGGCTACACGACGCTGAGTGATACGATGCTCGTCTGGTTGCTTTGCTTCGTCGGGAACGCGCTCGGCGGCATTCTTTTCGCCTTGTTGCTCGCGCCGACTGGAGTCATTCAAGAGCTCGGCATGAACAACTGGTTATTTGCCGTCGTCGAGAGCAAGATGCATCATACGACAGTCGAAATCTTTTTTAGAGCCATCTTCTGTAACTGGATGGTCTGTCTCGCTATCTTCTTGCCGAAACAGATGAAAAATGAATTTGCCCAAATCTTCTCGATGATCTTCCTAGTGGCCGTCTTCTTCGCTTCAGGGTTTGATCACGTCATCGCCAACTTCGTCTTGTTCGCACTCACACTCGTTGTTCCGCATCCAGAAGCAATCAGCTTTGCTGGAGCCATCCACAACTTGATTCCGGCTACGTTCGGAAACATTATCGGAGGCGCGTTATTCATGGGCGCGATCTATACATGGTTGAACGCTAAAGGATTGCGTGAAGCACAAGAGTCTGAGGAAGAAGAAGTCGAACTGAAAATCGTCAAGCCAGCCAAAGAAGTATGACATACATCACGAAACGCACAGTCGAGCCCACGTCAGGGATTCGGCTGTTTTTTTACGTTCGGGATCGGTTGCAACTGTCACAATATCGACGTGCCTCAAATCGATAAAACGTGACATAATCTATATATAGAATTTTTATCGGTTATCAGCCGTTTAATAATCAATATATAGCGAGGTGATGCGGAGTGAACATGCTCCAGCTTTATAATGATGTCTGTGTGCTACCAGATCAAGATTTGATCCAAGAGAACGCCAACGTCGACGGGAAGTCGCCACTCGGCAAACTAGCGCGCTTATCTTCAGAAGTGTCAAAACAATTATCGACCACGTACCTACTGTCGGAACGGTCACGTCTAGCTATCCGTGATAACTACTTATATGTGCATGACGCCGATTACTATGTGACCGGATCGACGACGTGTTGTCAAATCCCGCTCGGAGAGTTACTCGCGAACGGGTTCCACACAGGACACGGGACGATTCGTCCCCCGCAGGATATTCGTTCGGCGATGGCGCTCGCCTCGATCATTCTTCAAGCGAATCAGAACATGCAACACGGGGGACAGGCGTTCCCGATGTTTGACGTCGATCTCGCTCCTTACGTCGAGAAGACGTATGAACGTCAACTCGAGCGGCTGAACGGACTACCGATTGAGCTGACGGCGGAGCAACAACAGCAGATTGCTGAAGCAGAAACCGTATCGGCGACGTACCAGGCGTGCGAGGCGTTCATCCATAACGCCAACTCGATGCACTCGCGCGGCGGCGGTCAAGTTCCGTTCGTGTCGATCAACTACGGCACCGACACGAGTCGGTGGGGACGGGTGTTTATCCGCGAGTTGTTAAAAGCGACAGAGCGAGGATTAGGCAACGGGGAGACGCCGATTTTCCCGATTCAAATCTTCAAAGTAAAGGAAGGAGTCAACTTCAATGACGGGGACCCGAACGTCGATTTGTTCCGCCACGCATGCCGCGTGACGGGCAAGCGGTTGTTCCCGAACTTCTCGTTCGTCGATGCGCCGTTCAACCTTCAGTACTATGACGGGACACCTGCTTCAGAAGTTGCCTACATGGGCTGCCGGACACGAGTGATGGGAAACCGTCATGGGGCAGAGACGTCGATCGGAAGAGGTAATTTATCGTTCTCGACGTTGAATTTAGTGAAAATGGCACTCGTGTCATCCGATGTCGAGTCGTTTTATAAGACGTTGGATGAATTCGTTGACATCGCCATTGAGCAATTGCTTGAACGTTTCGACTATCAATGCAAGCGACATGCGGACGAATTCCGCTTTCTTTATGCGCAGCACGTCTGGCGGGGTAGCGAGACGCTTTTGCCTGAATCGGAATTACGAGACGTGTTAAAACAAGGAACGTTATCGGTCGGCTTTATCGGTCTCGCCGAAGCACTCCGCGTTCTCGTCGGCGGGACGCACGCCGAATCGAGGGAAGCCGAACGTCTCGGGCTTGATATCGTGACTCATCTCGCGGAAAGGATGAGACAGGCGGCGGATAACTATGATTTAAACTTTTCGCTATTGGCGACGCCAGCCGAAGGATTGTCCGGGAAGTTCGTGTTAAACGATCAACAGGAGTTCGGAATAATCGCCGGTGTGACCGACCGCGCCTTTTATACGAATTCGTTCCACGTCCCGGTTTATCAACACGTCTCAATCCGGGACAAGATTCGAATCGAGGCGCCATACCACGCCTTATGTGATGCCGGACATATTACGTACGTCGAGGTCGACGGATCGCTTGCCCATAACCCGGAAGCGGTCGAATCGATTGTACGTCTCATGCGGACGCATGACATCGGCTATGGCTCGATCAATCATCCGGTCGATCGTTGCGGGAGTTGCGGTCTAGAAGGGATCATCGACGAGTCGTGTCCGACGTGTGGGGAACGAGACCAGATCGAGCGGATCCGTCGTATCACCGGTTATTTGGTCGGGACGATGGATCGATGGAATTCGGCGAAACGAGAAGAAGAACGAGCGAGGGTGAAACATCATGCGCGTCCTATCCGTACTTGAAGAATCGGTCGTCGATGGTCCGGGCATTCGAACCGTGATTTTTACAGCAGGCTGTCCGCATCGTTGCCCGGGCTGTCACAACCCTGAATCGTGGAATCCGCGAGGCGGTCGTGACATCTCGATCGAAGAGTTGTTAGACCGTGTCGAGACGGCCGCATGGGAAGGCGTGACGATATCGGGCGGTGAACCGTTCCTGCAACCGGCTGAGCTGTCAGAAGTCGTGCGCGGTTGCAAGACACTCGGGAAGAACGTCTGGATCTATACTGGCTACACGTTCGAGGCGCTACAACAGCTAGAAAATGAGGACATCGATACCGTCCTTGACCACGCCGACGTGCTCGTCGACGGGCGTTTCGAACAGCCGCTCATGGACCGCTCGCTCCGTTTCAGGGGGTCGAGCAACCAGCGAATCATTTTTCTGAATAAAGTGTGATCGGGGCGACAACGCTCCGATTTTTTGTATACTAACAAAAAAGGGGGAAATCATTATGAAATGGTGTAGCTATGAAGTCGAAGGGGAGATAAGAGTCGGGGTGGTCGAAGCGGACCAAGTATATGACGTCAGTGATCAACTACATACGAACTCATTGTTAGAAGTGATTGCTCGCGAATTTAAACCGGATATCGATCTAGACGTCGCAAGCGTACGACCGCTCGAAGACGTCAAATTGCTCGCGCCATACCGGCCGCTAAAAAATGTCATCTGCATCGGTAAAAACTACGAGGAGCACGTGAAAGAGATGGATACGGCGGGAGCCGGTAAGCTCGTCATCTTCACGAAAGCGCCGACTTCGGTCGTCGGTCCTGACGCTATCGTCGAGCGTCATGCAGCGCTTACCGACCAACTTGACTATGAGGGCGAGCTCGCCGTCATCATCGGAAAGTCAGGACGCGACATTCAAGACGTCGAGGACCACATTTTTGGGTATACCATCATTAACGATATTACGGCACGAGACGTGCAAAAACAGCACGTCCAGTTTTTCCGCGGCAAGTCGTTCGATACGTTCTGTCCGTTCGGACCATTTATCGTCACGCCGGAAGAACTCGAATTTCCACTGTCAATCCGCACAGACGTGAACGGGGAAAACCGTCAGCTCGGAACGACGGATGACATGATCCGTCCGATCGATGAACTGATTCGGACTCTCTCAACAGGGATGACGCTCGAAGCGGGTGACATTATCGCGACCGGGACGCCAGCCGGGGTCGGCCATGGCATGAAGCCGCCCGTCTATCTTCAGTCCGGAGACCGGGTCGAAGTGACGATCTCTGGGATCGGCACGTTACGGAACGACATCGTCTGACGAAATTGACGCAAATTGTGAAGAATCTTGTAATCGTTCCGTCAATTCCATGAAACGGTGCCGGCTTCTATTATACTTAGGGTAGAAGTTAGAGGAAACATCATTGAGGAGATGACATGTTATGGAACGAAACGATCAACAGAATGAACAAAATCGGCATGAAGATTGGTTAGATACAGAGCTCGGTTCGTCAAAGCGGACGCCTGAACCTCCGCAAGCGGAACAAGTCACTCGGCCCTCTTTCATGAGCCGCATGTTCCCAGGGTTCATCGGCGGTGTCGCCGGGGCGTTGTTGACCGGTGCGATTGCATTACCGTTCATCGATCAAGCGCCTGACGTCACGTCGAATACGAATGTGACGTCAGACGGGACACCTGTCCAAACCTCATCGAACATCAAAGACACATCGGTCACCAATGCGGTCGCGGTGGCACAACCGGCAGTCGTGACCGTTAACAACTTCGCGGCGAGCGGATTCTCGGACGAAGCGGTCGAAGCGGGTGTCGGATCAGGGGTCATCTATAAAAAAGAAAATGGGTCGGCTTACATCGTCACGAACCATCACGTCGTCAATGGCGCCGAACGTCTGACCGTCACGTTCAACGACGGTTCAACTGCTGAGGCGAAGCTCATGGGAAGCGATGCGACGTACGATTTGGCCGTGCTCGAAGTCGACGCGGACAACGTATCGTCTGTGATTAAGATCGGGAAATCGAGCGAATTGAAACCGGGGCAGACGGTCATCGCTATCGGTAACCCGCTCGGACAGTTTGAGAACTCGGTCACACGCGGGATCGTCTCTTCGACGTCACGTCTCGTACCGGTCGATACGGACGAGAACGGACAAGCCGACTTCAATGCCGAAGTCATCCAAACGGATGCGGCCATCAACCCCGGTAACTCTGGTGGGGCGTTGATCAATGAATCCGGTCAGTTGATCGGCATCAACTCGATGAAAATCGCGACCGATTCTGTCGAAGGGGTCGGCTTCTCGATTCCCGTCGACATCGCGTTGCCACTCATCAATCAAATTGAGCAGACCGGCGAAGTGAACCATCCGTCGCTCGGTGTCTCATTGCGTGACGTTAATGAGTTCCCGCCTGGTTATTTGACTGAACAGATCAACCTACCGGAGTCGGTGACGGTCGGGACGATTATCGTCGACGTGCAGGCGAACAGTTCGGCGGCGGCAGCGGGCCTTGAGGCTCGTGACGTCATCGTCAAAATCAACGATCAACCCGTGTCCTCGTTCATCGATTTGCGGAGCGAATTGATTCGTGACACGGACGGCGTCGTCACGATCGAGTACGTCCGGGACGGCAAGACCGAAACGGTCGATGTCGAGATTCAAAATGCGAACGGAGACGCGTTGTAAAGATGGGCACTATGCCCATCTTTTTTGTTATGCTTAGAAAAAGGAGGGGATAACGTGATTCGTAAGTTATACGGTGTGTTATTTTTAGGGGCCGGCATCATGCATTTCGTTCAAGAGCGCGCCTTCATGTCGATTATTCCGAAATCATGGCCGTTCAAGCGCTTCATGGTACAGGCTAGCGGTGTGATTGAAGTCGTCTATGGAGTGTTGTTGCTCATGAACAAAGGGACCGGCTTCGTCAAGAAGACGTTGCCAGCTTTTTTGATCGCCGTGTTCCCAGCAAACATCAATATGGCACTCAAACCGTCTCGGATCGGTGGCAAGACGTTACCCAAATGGGTGACATGGGGTCGACTGCCGATGCAATGGGTATTGATCAAAGGTGTCAAGAAACTGTGACTACATAACGGGGGAATCAATCATGACTACGAACGTACTGAGCTGGTTCGAGCATTTTCATGCTCATCCGGAAGTGAGTTGGAAAGAAAAAAAGACGACGAAGACGATTGCGGACATCTTGGCGTCATGGAACGTGCGTCACGAGACGTTTGACGACGTCACGGGTGTCATCGCTGAAATCGGCACCGGTGCCGACGTTATCGCCGTCCGAGCCGATATCGATGCCTTATGGCAACAAGTCGAAGGAGAGTTCCGGGCCAACCATTCGTGCGGCCACGACGCCAACATAAGCATGGTGCTCGGCGCGCTCGAGCTGTTAAAGGACGAGGCGCTCTCGAAACGGATCCGCTTTATCTTCCAACCGGCGGAAGAACAAGGTAACGGCTCGCTCGCGATGATCAATAAAGAGGCACTTGACGATGTCAGCCACTTATACGGCATTCATTTGCGCCCGCTCGAAGAGCTGAAGCGCGGCCAATACGCCGCTGCGATTCAACACGGCGCCGCTTTGTTCTTGAAAGGACGGATCATCGGGGACGATGCCCACGGTGCGAGGCCACACCAAGGTCAGAATGCGCTCGACGTCGTCTTCACGATCCAACAGATGTTGAAAAGCATCTATCTGTCGCCGTTTGAGCCGCATTCAATCAAGCTGACCGGTGTCCAGGCAGGAAGTGAAAACATGAACATCATTCCAGGCAACGCCACGTTCTCGATTGACGTGCGGGCCCAGCAAAATAAAGAATTGCTCGAGCTTCGTGACCGTCTCGAGGCGATGTTGCATCAAATTAGCGTGCTGCATGGCATCGAAATCGAGTCGGAATGGCAAGACTTCACGCCGGGTGCCGAGATTGGAGAACGCTCGAGCCGGATCGCAGCGGAAGCAATCATCGCACTCCATGGCGAGGACGCGCTCGTCAATCGCATCGTGACGTCGGGAAGTGACGATTTTCATTTTTACACGGTCGAGAAACCGGGACTCGATGCCACGATGATTGGGATCGGGGCAAATTTGACGCCGGGACTGCATCATCCGCAGATGACGTTCGACCGCGACGTCTTGCCTGAAGGGGCGGCTTTGCTCGCCGAGACGTTAAGACGAGCGGTTGCAACACGATAAAGTGAAACGAAATGGACGGGGCGTGAGCTTGCCGTCCATTTTTTTATTGCTAACTCTTGATGTAAGCGTTATCATATTCTCATTAGCGACAATATAACGACAATTCTGAATTTTCGCTAACGGGGAGGAATTTACATGGAACTGCAGGGGAACAGGCAAGACATGAAGCTTGGTTGGGCGTTGTTGCCGCTATTTGTCATGATTGGGGTCATGCTCGTCGCCATCGTCAAACTCGAGCAAGGGCCACACATCCCGCTCATCGTCGGGACGGCGACCGCTTCGCTTGTCGCGTGGCGTCACGGCTACAAATGGAAAGACATCGAGGAGATGATGTACAAGGGGATACGGCTCGCCTTGCCGGCGGTCGTCATCATCATTTTGGTCGGTTTGACGATTGGCGCCTGGATCGGGGGAGGCGTCGTCGCCACGATGATTTATTTCGGGTTGAAGATCATCTCGCCAGCCTACTTCCTCGTGACGATCTGTCTCATCTGTGCGGTCGTTGCTTTGTCGATCGGCAGTTCGTGGTCGACAATGGGGACGATCGGTGTCGCCGGGATGGGCATTGGGCTCAGCATGGGGATTCCGGCGCCGATGGTCGCAGGTGCCGTCATCTCGGGCGCCTACTTTGGCGATAAGATGTCGCCGCTGTCGGATACGACGAACCTTGCGGCCGGTTTGACGCATACGAACTTGTTCGTCCACATCCGTCATATGCTTTATACGACGATTCCGGGACTCATCATCGCGCTCGGCGTCTATTGGTGGCTCGGGACGCGTTTCAATGATACGGCGACGAATCCTTCAGACATCGTGCAGACGCTCGGCATTTTGGAAGACAGTTTCGTCATCTCGCCTTGGTTGCTACTGATTCCGCTCGCGGTCATCGTGCTCGTCACGAAAAAAGTACCGGCCATCCCGGCACTCGTCGTCGGGATCGCGCTCGGCTTTCTGGCCCAAGTCGTCATTCAAGGCGGATCGCTCTCGGATAGCGTCGGTGCGCTTCAAAGCGGCTATGTGATCGACACCGGCAATGAGCTCGTCGATAACTTATTCAGTCGGGGTGGGCTCGACGCGATGATGTATACCGTCTCGATGACGATCGTCGCGATGACGTTCGGGGGGATTTTGGAGTATTCGGGGATGCTGCAATCAATCATGAACCAGATCGTCAAACTAGCGAAGACGGCCGGCTCGATGATCGCGTCGACGATTCTTGCCGGGATTGCGACGAACGCGACGTGTTCCGAGCAATACATATCGATCGTCGTACCGGCACGCATGTTTGCCGGGGCCTATGAGAAGATGGGGCTCCACTCGAAGAACTTGTCCCGGGCGCTCGAGGACGGCGGCACGCTGACGTCGGTGTTCATCCCGTGGAACACGTGCGGGGTGTTCATTCTCGGGACGCTCGGTGTCGGGGCGTTCGAGTACGCGCCGTACGCCGTCCTCAACTTCATCGTCCCGGTCATCTCGATCATCTATGCGTTCACTGGGTTCACGATCGAACGGATCACGGTATTGCAAGCAGAAGCCCAAGTCGAAGATCAAGCGGCATTATAAAAATTTCCCGGCCCTCTAGGCCGGGAAATTGAATTTATAGACGGCGCGGGGGCGGCCTTGGGCGTAGCTCATTTCTTCACCGATGACACGGACCAGCTGTGCGTCGTGTAGTTTTTTGATGAGCCGTTCGGTCGTCCGGCGCGAGACGTTCAAGTAGTCGGTCAGCTCTTTGGCGGTGAACTCGAGTTTGCGTTTCGAGAACCGGATGATCTTGCCGGCGTTGGCCGGGCTGATGCCGACTTGTTTGACGATATCAAACGCAACTTCCTCGGTCACACGGTAAGAAGTCACGTCGTCGCGTTTTGGGAAAGACAATCGCTTCGAGTCGTCAACGATGCGGACTCGTTCGTCGGTGGCAGCAGACAAAGCGATTTGTGCATGTTCGTAAGCTTGTTGGTATTGGGTGCCGTAGCCGATCCCGATTGAATAGTCAAAAGACGCGGGGGCGAGTGTGTTTTCTTCGAGGGCGTTGATCGTCTCGCCTTTCGTCGTCAATAGAGCGGTCGAGGGACCATCTGTCGTTTCGAGATGTCCGCCGATATAGTGAACCGTAGCCAAATGGTCGCGGATCACCTCGGAATCGGTATCGTATAAAATGATTGAAAATTGAGCGTTGTCCGCCAATAGTTGACGAACACGTTGAATCAGTTGCTCGAGGTGGTACCGGATCGTACTCGGAGGCTCGATCATGAGCTGACTCTCGTAGCCTTGCTCCTGCAATTGGCGGTGGACACGCTCGATGCTCGTCAAGGCCAAGTTCGTTTGAGCGGGTTGTAAGCTCGCGTGAAACGCGAATACGTCTTGAAAGTCGACGCCAGGATGAATCTTCATTAAATGAGGTGGGGTCGTCACTTCGGGGAGAGACGATAAAATCGCCGCCAATCGTTTCGGCTCAATTACATCGATCGACACGTGTTCGAGAGAGACGGCACGAGTGAGCGCCGCCGACAAGAGCGTCGTCAACAGTACGGTCTCGTCTTGGACGACGTGGTGCGCCATATTCGTACTGAGATAAGGTAGCGCGTACGAATAAGGGAACGATCCCGAGAAAAAGACGCCGTCGAACGAACCGAGCTGTTTGGCGATCGTGGCCGCCTCGTGCGGATGTTGATACGTATAGTAGGCGAAGCGAACATCTTCATAATCGGGGGCGAGCGCCGTGATGGTAGCGACGAAGTCGGCTGAACCGACGATTGCTAAATGAAGCGACATGCGAAAACTCCTCCTTGCAATTTAGCGACTATTTAACGACAATATATACAATGAACTTTTAAATGTAAAGGAGCTCTTATCATGAAACTAGAAAAAATAGAACTGTTTGCGATTGAACTACCGCTCAAAGTCCCGTTCATCGTCAGCTACCATCGCTATGACGTCATGCCGTCGGTAATCGTCAAGATGACGACCGAATGCGGTCTCGTCGGGTACGGTGAGGCGGTTGCCGACGAACACGTGACGGGCGAGTCGCTTGAGAGTACGATCAGTGTCATTCGCCGCTTGCTCGGTCCACTGTTGATCGGACGGAACCCGATGCATCTAGAACGGATTCACGACGAGATGGACCGGGCCATCCGCGACGTTCCAGCGGCCAAGGCAGCGCTCGACATCGCTTGTCATGACTTGATCGGGAAGAAGCTCGGACAACCCGTCTACGAGTTGCTCGGCGGACGCTATCACGACGCCTTCCCGGTCACACACGTCTTAAGTATCGGTGAGCCTGAAGCGATGGCGGCGGAAGCGTCGGAACAGGTCGCGGAAGGTTACACGGCCGTCAAAATGAAAGTCGGCGTGGATGTCGCCTCGGACGTCCGTCGTGTCGCGGCAGTAAGGCAAGCGGTCGGTCCTGACGTCCCAATCCGTGTTGATGTCAACCAAGGCTGGGTAAACGCGGCGAAGACGCTGCAGGCGATGCGTAAGCTCGAACCGTTCGATATCGATTGGGTCGAGCAACCGGTCAAAGCCGACGATTTTGAAGGAATGCTCGAAGTCAAAGGCAAAATATCGGTCCCGCTTATGATTGATGAAGGGGTACGCGGTGTCGCCGACATGCGCCGCTTGACGATGATGCAAGCGGCGCATAAAGTGAACGTGAAATTGATGAAGTGCGGCGGCATCTATCCGGCGAAAAAACTCGTCCATATGGCCGAGATGTCCGGTATCGAGTGTCAAATCGGCTCGATGGTAGAATCGTCGATCGCTTCGAGCGCGGGCTTCCACGTCGCGTTCTCGAGTAAAATCGTTCAATCGGTCGAACTGACCGGCCCGCTCCGGTTCGCAACGGACGTCGGTAATTTGACGTACGATTTACCGTTCATCCGCTTGAACGACCGGCCTGGTCTCGGTGTCGACGTCGATGAGGACGTGCTCCGTCGCCTGACGACCGATTACTACGAAGTCGGAGGCGCCGATCATGTGGCACGGTGAATGCAATGGACTTGAACTCGACGTTCGGCATCTTACCGATATGGACTTGACGGCCATCGAAGCGGTGCAACAAACCGTGATTGCTGATCTTGCCGAAGGTAGCCATTACCAAGCGCTCACGACAGACGAATTCATGAAGCTGTTGTCGGATCAGACGATCATCGGCGCGTTCCACAAAGATGCGTTGATTGCGTTTCGGGCGTTGCTCATCCCGCCGCTCGATGACGAACACTTAGGTCGTGACATCGGGCGGCGTGAGGATGAACTCGATCGCATCATCTACCAAGAGGTGACGAACGTCGATCCGTCTTATCGGGGCTACCGTTTGCAGCAACATTTAGGGAAGTTGTTGATGGAAGAATTGAGCCAAGATGAACGGTTTGACCTCGTCTGTGCGACCGTCGCTCCGTTCAACATCCCGAGCTTGAAGGACAAGTTCGTCCTCGGCTTACGGATTGGTGCCCTAAAACAAAAGTATGGCGGTAAACTTCGTTATATCTTTATGAAAGAATTGCATACGGGTTGGCGACCGTTAGGTGAGACGACGTGGCTTGAAATGAGTGATACGGACGGGCAAGTCGAATTATTGAAGACAGGTTGGTACGGAACGGCGATGAAACGAGTCGATGAGACGTGGCTCGTTCAATATGAACGATGAAAATGGCCTGATCGATGTGATCAGGCCAAACGTGTTCAGTCGAGGATGAATAAAATGTCTTCGGCTAACTTTCCATACGTCCGATCGCTCGGGTGGAACTGGTCGCTTGCGAGGTCTCGGGTGACGTCGCTCACGTACGCGAACGGATCGATCACGTCGATACGATACGTATTTCCAAGATTAGCCGCCGCAGCGTTCCAGTCGAGAATCAGCTGGTTGAACGCCTGTCCATTCTCATTCTCAGGGAACGGATTATAAAGCGCGATGTAGACGATTTGAGCCGAGTCGTTCAGACCACGGATTTGTGCAAAGATGTCATTTAAGTTCGCTTTAGCGTCGGTGACGACTTGTTCGATATCGACGGATTCGAAGTTGTCGACGTTCTCGCCGCGGTTGAATAAGTCGTTGCCGCCAATCGTCAGCGTGATGTAACGGGCGTTTTCGATTGTCCGTTGCACTTCCGGCTGTGCGAGTTGAGCGAGCAGATCCTCGGTGCGTGCCCCCGATATGGCCAAGTTTTGTGTGCGGATATCTTGTTCTTCGAGAGCTGCGCTGACCGGTTGAACGTAACCGGCGCCTGACGTCGAACCGACGCCGCGTGTGATTGAGTCACCGAGAGCGACGAAAATTTCGCCGTCTGGTTCAGGTCTCGTATCTTCGCTGATTGAGAGCGTACGCTCTGGCGGGTTGACGATGTCTTGATACCCGATCCAAAGACCAAACAAGGCCGTTGCCGTCAACAAGACAGAGCCGATTAAAAACGCATACCATTTCCCATTTTTCATGTGATGACCTCGCTTTCTATGAGACCATCATATCAAATATATTCGAACCTGCCCTATGTGAATGTTCGAATAGGACAGAAGCGGACGAGTCCGCTAGAATAGAGTTGAGGTGAGACGATGCAACCAACATTGAAAATAGACCATTTGACAAAAGTAATCGGGAAAAAAACCATTATCGACGATATCTCGTTCGATGTGTTTCCTGGGGAAGTGTTCGGATTTTTAGGACCGAACGGTGCTGGTAAGACGACGACGATCCGGATGATCGTCGGCTTGATCAAACCGACGAAAGGGTCCGTCTCGATTTGCGGTTTTGGCGTCGAGCGCCAGTTCGTCCAAGCGATGAACCAGATCGGGGCGATTGTCGAGAATCCCGAGCTGTATAAGTTTTTGAGCGGCCGCGAGAACTTGAACGTGTTCGCGCGCATGTTACCGGGTGTCACGGAGGCCCGGATTCAAGAAGTGATCGACCTCGTCGATTTGACGGCCCGGATTGATGACAAAGTGAAGACGTACTCGCTCGGGATGCGCCAGCGGCTTGGGATTGCGCAAGCGATGCTCAACAACCCGCGTGTCTTGATTTTAGATGAACCGACGAACGGGCTCGATCCGATGGGGATTCGTGATTTGCGATTGTTTATCCGTCGCCTCGTCGAAGAAACCGGACTCAGTGTGCTTGTTTCAAGCCACATCTTGGCGGAAATCGAGTTGCTCGCTGACCGTGTCGCCATCATGTCGCGCGGCAAGATTGTGAAAGTCGGTACCGTTCAAGAGCTGATCAATGAATTGGCGTCGACGGTCGACGTTCACGTGGCGGACAGTTTTGAGGTGTTGCCGATTGTTCGTGGTTTTGAATCGATCGAGCAGGCGGACGTCGTCGACGAACGGACGATCCGTGTCTCGATGAACTTAGAAGACACGGCCCGATTAAATCGTTATTTGCTTGATCGAGATGTTGAGGTCTTTGGTCTCGAACGACGTGTTCAGACGCTCGAAGAACTGTTTATCACATTGACCGGGGGTGACCATATTGTCTAATCCATCTTTACTCGGCCTGATTCGTAACGAAGTGTTGAAGATCCATAATAAACGACGGCTATTGGTCGTCTCGGTCATCCTCGTCGTACTCGTCTCGATGTTCACGTACGCCAACTATCGTCAAATCGAGAAACAGCGTGAAGAGCAAGGGACGATCGACTGGCGTGTCGACCTGCAGCAAGAAATCGTCGATACGCAAAACCGGCTCGCCTCGGCGAACGTCCAAGACGAGTTCCGGCAAATCCTCGAGTTCCAAGTGCAACAAAATCAATACTACTTAGATAACGACATCAACCCGAGTTACCCTGGGGCGCCGACGTTCATGCGTGTCTTCTTCTCCCAAGGGACGACGCTCGTCCTGCCGCTGTTCATCATCGTTCTGATGGCAGACATCGTCAGCGGCGAGCATAACGACGGGACGATCAAGACGCTGTTGTCACGTCCGGTCCGGCGCTTCAAGATTTTGTTGGCGAAATGGATGACGACGCTGTTGTACACATCGATCCTCATCTTCATCACGGCGTTCGTCAGTTATGCCATTTCCGGGCTCGTGCTCGGATGGGACGGTTGGACCGCACCAATCTTGACCGGATTCCAGGCCTCAGCGACCGGGACGTTCTCGACCGACTTCGTCCATACGCTGCCGATGTGGCAATACTTGCTCATGTCGGTCGGTCTATCGTGGTTCGTCGTGGCGGCCGTCGGTACGATCGCACTCATGATTTCGGTCCTCGTCAAAAATACGGCGACCGGGATCGGGATCATGATGGCCATCCTCATTTCGGGACCGCTTCTCACGTCGCTCGGGTCGAACTGGGACAGCTCGAAATACTTGGTGAACGTCAACTTCGGTCTTCATACCTATCTCGAGGGACAAGCTCCGCCGATCGATGGGATGACGCTACCGTTCTCGCTCATCGTCATTTTTGCTTGGTCGCTTGCGGCTTTAGCGTACGCGTTCTATCACTTCACTCAAAAAGATGTCTATTAAATGAGAAAGTGTCACCATCCCGGTGGCGCTTTTTTTATACGGTTGAAAGCACTAAACAGGAAGACTGAATAGGTTAAATGTCTCAATAGTTAGAATTGTCAAAATAATTAAAAAGTTGGATTCCTTAACTGTGGGAAACTATGTAAAGTAAGAGACACCACATAAGGAGGGAAACACATATGAAAAAAGTTTTATCGACATCACTGATTGCAGGCGTCTTACTCGTTCCACAATTCGCCGGGGCGGCAGAACTGAAGACAGGCAAGTTGACAAAACCATCGACTGAGGCGCCGGCGACGATCGTCAAAGAGTTCGCCAAAGCGAAAGGAGAATTCAAGACGATCGAATCGAAGCGCGACAAAGTCGGACAAGTCGTCAAACTGCAACAAACGGTGGACGGTGTTCCTGTATTCGGCGGTATCGTCGTCGGAGTGGTCGACGAGGCCGGGCAATTGAAGACGGTCGTCGATGACACGAAACAACTGAAAGGACTACATAAATCGATCAAACTGAACGAACGAAAAGCGATCGCCCGCTATAAAGAACTTGTCGGTCATACAGGCGCCTACGAGCTCGAGCCGGCAGCGGAACTCGTCATCTACCCGAACAAAGGTGAAGCGGCTTATGCCTATGAGGTGACCGGGACGATACTTGATGCTGAGGAACCATCACGTTGGACGTACTTCATCGATGCGACGAGCGGCGAGGTGTTGAACAAATACAACCAGTTGGCCCACGCCAAACCGACGAACGGCATTACCGGAACGACGTTTACCGGGACGGGGATCGACGTGCTCGGGCAAAGTCAGACGTTCAAGACGACGAAGAGCGGGTCATACTACTATTTACAAGACTCGACGCGCGGTAAAGGCATCTACACGTACGATGCCGGAAACCGGACACGTCTTCCCGGATCACTTTGGGCCGATGTCGATAACGTGTTGAACACGACATATGACCGGGCCGCGGTCAGTGCGCACGTGAATGCGACGAAAACGTACGATTTCTTCAAAAACACTTACGGCCGCAATAGTTACGACAACAACGGGGCGGCCCTCAACTCGACGGTCCATTACAGCCGCAGTTACAACAACGCGTTCTGGGACGGCAGCAAGATGGTTTACGGGGACGGGGATGGACAGACGTTCACGTACCTCTCGGGTGCGCTCGATGTCGTCGCCCATGAGTTGTCACACGCCGTCACCGAGTACACGGCCGGCTTGATCTACCAGAACGAATCGGGTGCGATCAACGAAGCGGTGTCTGATATCTTTGGTACGGTCGCCGAATACAGTGTCGGATCGAACTTTGACTGGTTGGTCGGGGAGGATATCTACACGCCAGGCGTTGCGGGGGACGCTCTACGTTCGATGTCGAACCCGGCCGCTTACGGTGACCCGGATCACTATTCGGTGCGTTATACAGGAACGCAAGACAATGGCGGTGTCCATATCAACTCAGGAATCGTCAACAAAGCGGCCTACTTGTTAGGGAACGGCGGATCGCATTACGGTGTCTCGGTCCAAGGTGTCGGCGTCATGGAGATGGGGGACATCTACTACCGCGCCCTCACGGTCTACTTGACACCGACTTCGAACTTCTCGAGTCTTCGCCAAGCGGTCGTCCAATCGGCTAAAGACCTTTACGGTTCGACGAGCACACAAGCCGTCGCTGCCGCGAAATCGTTTGACGCGGTCGGCATCTATTAATCGGAATCAATTAAGTAGACAGACATCTCTTCCCGCGCGGAAGAGATGTTTTTAGTTTAGTAGGTGATAGACTCGCAAAAGAGGGTAAATAGGGTTGTAGTTTAAACTGAACTGATTCAGAGGAGGATTTATGGATATTCACCAATTTCGCATCGACCATAAAAATGGAATTCGCTTGAGCGACTTCCAAACGAGCATGCAAGACCGGCCGTCTGATGAGACGTTGACTGAAAAATTGATTCCAAAGAGTGTCGACAGGTTAAAAGAGTTACATTGGAAGCTATATGCCGAGGCTAAAAAGGGTGTCGTCGTCGTCTTGCAGGCGCTAGATGCCGGAGGGAAAGATGAAGCGATCAGCTATATCTTCTCAAACTTGAATGCCCAAGGGTTGAAGACGAACGCCTTCCAAAAGCCGTCGGACACCGAAAAGAAACATGACTACTTATGGCGGATGCACGATTTGATGCCGGAGCGGGGTCAAGTCGGTATTTTGAACCGATCGTATTACGAAGAAGTCATCGCCCCCCGCGTCCACGATCTACTAGGCGACGAGGTGATCCCAGATGAAGCGAACGTATGGGCCGTGCGCTACCGTCAGATTAACGATTATGAGCAGTATCTTAAGGAGAACGGCTTTGAGGTCATCAAATTTTTCTTTAACGTCTCAAAAGAAGTGCAACGCGATCGTCTGCTCGAACGGCTGAAAGACCCGAAGAAGAATTGGGAGTTTTCATTCAGTGACGTCGAGGAGCGGAGACATTGGGACAATTACCAGTCCATCTTCGAAGACATGTTGTCGAATACGTCGACAAGTCAGGCACCATGGTATATTCTTCCGGCCGACGATGACTGGTACGCGCGTTACATCGTCTCGAGCGTTATGATCGACGTGCTCGAGAACATCAAACCGCAGTTCCCGACGTTCACAGAAGATGAGCAGGAAAAGATTGACGAGGCGATTAAAGAGTTAGAAAGTGAATGATTGAGCGTCGTGTGCTGAAACGATTGATTTCCCTATTGCGTTGAAAGCGAATCCAATGTACAGTGGACGTATCGAATCAGACGTCAGACATCTATACAAAGGAGCAATCATTGTGGGGAATATTAGTTTGTTGTTCGGCGGCGTGGCACTGTTCATTAACAGCCTCGTCCTGTTTGGGAAAGTCGATATGAAAAGTGCCGGGGTGTTCAGCCTGTTCACCGGCATGTTCCAGGCGTTCATCGCGACATGGCTCGTCATCGGGGCGAGCCCGTCAGAACTGTTTGGATACGCAGGTATTTACTTGTTCGCATTCACGTATTTGTACGTCGGTGTGACGTTCATCTTTAACTTGGACGGACGCGGTGTCGGCTGGTTCTCACTGTTCGTCGCGATTTCGGCACTATTTTACGCTGTCGTCGGGTTCGCGAATGGTGACAGCATGGGCGCGGTGACGTGGTTGTTCTGGTCGTTCCTTTGGGGATTATTCTTCTATGGGATGGCGTTGGAACGAGCGATCGACGGCGTGACAGCACGCGTCGCCTTCGTCCTCGCTTGGTTGACGTTGATCGTACCCGCATTGCTCGGCTTGGCCAATTTGATGACGCCACTCTATGACGTCATTTGGTGGGCGGCGAGCGGTACGGCTGTCCTCTACTTCGCCTTCGCGATGTCGCGGTTCAAACGCCAAGTCGAGACGGCAAACTAAAAACGCTCATCCTGAGCGTTTTTAGTTTGCGTGTTAAATTGTG
This sequence comes from Exiguobacterium sp. SH1S21, assembly GCF_004337175.1. Classification (NCBI taxonomy): domain Bacteria; kingdom Bacillati; phylum Bacillota; class Bacilli; order Caryophanales; genus Exiguobacterium; species Exiguobacterium sp. SH1S21. Next base: position 30,310 of record NZ_SJUY01000004.1, read on the forward strand.
TCTAAAGTGTGAAAAGTGGGAAAGGAGTAGGTAAAGGAGGCGGTCACAGATGAGTGATGGCTTGATTTTACTGCTCGGTTTATTAATCTGCGGTTGGATGCTGTTTGCGGTCGTGTTTGATGATACAATTAAAAGAAGAATTTGACGGGCCGTTTCCTTTTTAGGAACGGTCTTTCGTTTGAGGAGTGACAGAAATGAAAAAGACACCAGTCATCGTGATTGTCGGGCCGACGGCAGTCGGGAAGACGAAGACGGGCATCGAGCTCGCCAAGGCGTTCGACGGAGAAATCGTATCAGGCGACTCGGTCCAAGTGTACCGCGGAATGGATATCGGTTCCGCCAAAGTGACGGTCGAAGAGGCGGGAGGCGTACCGCATCACTTGATCGACATTTGTGACCCGGATGAGGCGATGAGCGTCGCCAAATTTCAACGTCTCGCCCGCGCGGCGATCGACGATATCTACTCGCGCGGGAAGGTGCCGATTGTAGTCGGTGGGACGGGCCTGTATATTCGGGCGATTTTATACGATTACGAGTTCACGGAGCGACCGGTCGATACGGAACTGCGTGCAGCGCTAGAAGCCGAAGCGGAAGCGCATGGCGCCGAGGCGTTGCACGACCGCTTGCGTGGCCTCGACCCGAGGCGCGCCGACATCATTCATCCAAATAATGTCCGCCGTGTCATCCGTGCCCTCGAAGTCGCGCTCTCAGGTGACGAGCAGGCAATGGATAGTGCCCCATCTGAGCACTATGATTATAAGTTGTTCGTCCTGCACGCCGATCGCGACGTCTTATATGAGCGGATCAATCATCGCGTCGATTTGATGATCGAAGCGGGTCTCATCGAAGAAGTCGAGCGCTTATTGAGTGCCGGGTACCGCGAAACACAGGCGCTACGGGCCATCGGCTATAAAGAAGTCGTGCCGTACTTAGACGGGAATATGACGCGAGAGCGGATGACCGAGACGTTGAAACAACATACACGCCAGTTTGCAAAACGGCAATTAACATGGTTCCGTCATCAATTTGATGGGATTTGGGTAGATATGGGAAAGAAATCATTTGAACTATCGTATAAAAATATCTATGATGAGGTTGAGGAGTTTTTTCGAAAATTCCGATTATTTGAACGAGACATAGACTAGGGGGAATGCAACATGAAGGCAAGCTATAACATCCAAGATCATTTTCTGAACCAATTGCGCAAAGAGATGGTTCCGACGACCGTGTTTTTAGTCAGTGGCTTCCAAATTCGCGGAGTCATCAAATCATTTGACAACTTCACAGTGATCGTCGAGTCGGAAGGGCGCCAACAGTTGATTTATAAACATGCGATTTCGACGTTCTCGCCAGCACGGAACGTCACGTTGTTCGAACCGGAAGCGGTCGAGATGACGGAAGGTTAATTGAAGCATAAGGAAAGAGCGGCCCGGGGACCGCTCTTTTCTTATGCCGTTTTTATGTTGCGGTCATCACGGAGCGCCTCGAGGACGCGATGGATGGCGCAGCCACCGAGCAACGAGTCGAGTTGCTCGCACATTTGGGCGGGACTCGACCGATACAAGTGCGTATACGTCCGTTTCCACGAGCGGTCGGCCGACTGGATGCGGACGAGCAGGTCGGCGTGGCCGAGCTCTTTCAGCTTATCGATATTCATCCGGTTCGTCCGGGCGAAGGCAGATAAGACGACCGCTTTCGCGAGCGGTGTTTGTACCGGATATCCTGAAACGATTAAAGCGGCCATCGCCCCTTTCATCTCATGCGCGACGACCGAGTCGATGAGGTCGTCATGCGTATATGGATTTCCGGCGTGACCGGCGACTGCCTGTTCAAGCTCATTGTCTGATACGGGACAGACCGCCCCTTCAAGGATACCGTCAATCGTTGGATGGACATCTGCATAACGTGCCGCTTCCCCTGTCGCGATCAACCGTTCATACGTGTCTAGTAGTGAAATCATCATCGTTCCCCCTTTTTGTAACTACTTATATCGTAACAATATAAGTAAGCGCTTTCAATATATTCTTCGCAAGTTTCTGACCAGTAACGAAAGTATGTTCGCCTCGAACGATAAAACACGATACAATGGGCAAAGAGAAGAAAAAGGGGGTCATACCATGAATTATTATCAACAGATCGACGCGGTCGCAGGTGGTGGTACGTTCGACCGGGCCCGGTTTCAAGTTCCGAAAGTCGAGAAGTCGACGCTTCGGCTAACGGATTTGTCGGATGGGACACCGATCCAGACGAATGCACTCGTCAGTTCGATCGAGGTGCGGGAAGGGAAGTCTGGCGCCAAATGGTTGCAACTCAATTTGACGACGTCTGGCGGGCTGATCCGGGCCAAACACTGGCTACGGGGCAACGAAGACCAACTGCTACCGATTTACGAATCGGGCGTGATCGCCTTAGAAGGAAAGATTGACGTCTATCCGAAGCCGGACGGCGCTAAATCGATCACGATTGATCGTGTCCAACCGATGTCCCGGGACGAGGCGGTGTCGCTCTTACCTGGACTTCCAGGCGACGAGACGTTCGATCAATTCGCCGAAGAGCTGTTCGCGATTTTGTCGACGCTGTCTCCGGACTATGAGGCGATTGCGCTGGCGCTCCTCGACCAATATTGGGATGATTTCGTATTGGCGCCGGCTGCGCTCTATCATCACCACAACTACGTCGGTGGACTGTTAAAACATACAGTCTGCATGCTGCGACTCGGCTACCGCATTCAAGAGCAAGACGATTGTTTGGCGACTGCGTTCCGGATCATCAAAGAAGCCGAGCAGTTGCACAAAGTAGACGTATGGAATACGATGAACGGTGTTAAAGTAGAGCAGGCGTTCCGTGGTACGTTTGAGTCGCTCTATACGGCGTGTGAGGCGATGGCAGAACTGAAAGAACCGCTCCGCTGGGATGAACTCGCGCTCGGTATCTTGTTCCATGATATCGGCAAATTGTTCGAATACAGTCATCTGTTGTCGTCACCGAGACGGTTCGAGCAGCTGTTTTACGTTACCGGCACGAGTGAGACGACAGGGATCGCCATCAATCCGATGGGGAGTCTGGTCGGACACATGCCGTACGGAGGGCTGTTGTTCGAGAAGAGTCAACAAGCCGCCGGCATCACGTTGCCGCTTGACGTCCACCACCGGATTTGGCATATGATCTTGTCCCACCACGGAAAACGGGAATGGGGTTCTAGCGTCCTGCCGGCCACGACCGAAGGGTGGCTGCTCCATTTGATCGACTTGTTGGACGCTCGCTACGAGAAGTGGGCACGGGTCCACGAAAATTTATAAAGTGAGGTGCAAGGCATGATTCCCGTGCAATTAGTGACCGGCTTTTTAGGCGCCGGAAAAACGACGTATATGAACCGTCTTTTAGAAGCGACGGACGAACGATTGCTCTTGATCGTCAACGAGCTCGGCTCGGTCAACATTGACGAACAATTGATCGTCAACATGGATCAAGAACAAATCGAACTGTCGAACGGTTGTATTTGTTGTTCGATCCAAAATGATTTGAGCAAGACGTTTTATCAACTCGCCTCACGAGGCGAGTCGTTCGACCGCATCGTCATCGAGACGACCGGTGTTGCCGACCCGGCCCCGATCATCCAGACGATTTATTACGACGATTACTTACGCTCGCGCTTTAAACTGACGGCGATTTTGACCGTCGTCGATGCGAGCCAGATGGACCGCGAACTGTTCATCGAAGGTATCCATCAAATCGCCTATGCCGATGTGATTTTGCTCAACAAAGTCGATCTCGTCAGCGAGGCCGAGCTCGGGCGGGCCCACGGCCGGATTCGTGAATTGAACCCGACCGTTCGTGTCATCGAGACCGAGCAGACGGTCGGAGCGTATGATTTACTCGAGAACACGTTCCAGCTCTCCCGCATCGATGAACGTCTGCTCGGCGAACTGACGGCCGGACATACGTCCGTCTCGACGCTGCGGGCCATCACGATCACGACTGACGTGCCGCTAAACCGTGAGCGGGTCACACGTTACGTCAGAGAAGTGCTCATGCACTATGAACAAGACGTCTATCGTCTCAAAGCGATCGTCCGCCTTGAAGGCGAGTCTTCAAAATTTGTCGTCCAGGCGACGAACCAGTTGATGGGCGCGACGTTCGCCAATGAACCGAGCGACGATACCCGGTCTGTTTTTGTCTGGATTGGCAAAGAACTTGACCGGGAAGCGCTTGAACGCGGGATGAAAGCTTGTGAGGTGAATGAACGATGAGATTGATGCTAGTAGACGGATTTAACTTATTATCACGTTATTATTTTGCGACCGAACGACGCCGAGCGCTCGACCCCGAAGTGACGTTGAAAGGTTTGCTCCGTAAAGTCGACGGCTGGACGAACGAGTTTACCCACATCGCTTTCTTTTGGGACGGACCGATTGAAACGACGCATCGATTCGCCTTGTTCCCTGACTATAAGGCGACCCGGACCGGTCTACCGGAGCCGTTGTTTCATGATTATGTCAAACTGCGGGCCGCGCTCACGGAACGCGGCATCTTTCAGTCTGAGCTGGCCGGGTACGAGGCGGACGATTTGATGGGGGCCGTCGCGACGGCGTTTCCCGGAGAATCGTACATGTATTCGTCCGACCGGGACTTGCATCAACTGTTATCCCCGAACGTGTTTCAAATCGTCCCTAAAAAAGGTGAGGAACTGTTGATGAACCGGGAATTGTTCGAAGCGACGTACGGGGTGAGACCGTTACAGTTCGTCGATGTGAAGGCGCTCCAAGGCGATGCGTCGGACAACATTCCGGGCGTTAAAGGGATCGGCCCGAAGACGGCGACGATCCTCGTGCAGTCATACGATACTGTCGAGCAGTTATACGAACTGTTGCGAACGGAACAGTTGCTTGAAGCACACCAAAAGTATGTGAAAAAATTGGACGGTCACGAAGAAGTCGCGTTGCTGTCGAAGCGTCTGTCACAAATCGATATCGACGCTCCGATCGAGACCGACTGGGAGGCGTACCGCTTTGGTTCACGTTTATTTTGACGCGGCCACGAATCAGCAGACCGGGGAGAACGGGCTCGGTGTCTGGCTAAAGGCATCCGATGGGACGGTCGTTACGTTCACAGAGAAGCGGACCGGGCTATCGAGCGTTCAAGCCGAGCTCGCGGCACTCGTCTTCGCGCTCAAACAAGCAGAAGCGCTCGAAGGGGAGTCGACGTTCCTCTTTTATTCAGACGCCGAGACAATCGTACGTGCGCTCGAGCAACGCTTTATGAAAGACAAATCGGTCAAACCGCTATTTCTCGAGGCGTTGATCGCCTACGACGAACTGCCGGTCACGTTCATCAAGTGGATCCCACGGGCAGACAACCGGGCTGACTCGGTCGCAAAGGCAGCGCTGCTTGGCAGATGAAGAAGTCGAGACACGTCTCGACTTTTTTTCGATTCTCATAGGCGCACGTTTCTTTTTTGCAAAAATTTCGCTAAAATGAAAGCGTAGTCAAAAAAAGAGGGGGAATTTTTCATGGATTATCGGATCGAACGGGACACGATGGGGGAAATCAACGTCCCAGCTTCAGCAAAATGGGGAGCACAAACACAACGAAGCTTAGAGAACTTTAAAATCGGGACGGAGAAAATGCCGCTCGAAGTCGTTCATGCGTTCGCGATTCTGAAAAAAGGCGCGGCCTTGGCCAACGCTGAATTAGGAGTCCTCGAGCAAGGCAAGGCGGACATCATCGCCGAGGTCGCAGATGAGATTGTGGCGGGTGATCATGACGCCGAGTTCCCACTCGTCGTATGGCAGACAGGATCAGGCACACAATCCAATATGAACGTCAACGAAGTGATCGCCCACTTGGCGAACGACAAGTTAAAAGCACGCGGGCAGACGCTGACGATTCATCCGAACGATGACGTCAACAAATCACAAAGTTCAAACGACACATATCCGACTGCGATGCATATCGCCGCTATCCTCGCCGTCGAGGACAAAGTCATTCCGGCCATCGAAGCGCTCCACGCGACGCTCGAGAAGAAAGCTGAAACGTATATGGACGTTGTGAAGATCGGGCGCACCCACTTGCAGGACGCGACGCCGGTCACGCTCGGGCAAGAGATCAGCGGCTGGGTCCGCATGCTTGAACTATCAAAACAGATGATTGAACGGACGCTTGAACCGTTAACAGAACTCGCACTCGGAGGGACAGCGGTCGGGACAGGTATCAACGCGCACCCGGATTTCGGTGAAGTTGTCGCTGCCAAAATTTCGACTGAGACCGGTAAACATTTCGTGACAGCCGTGAACAAGTTCCACGCACTGACGAGTCACGATCAACTTGTCTTCACGCACGGGGCGTTGAAGGCGCTCGCAATGGACGCGATGAAGATCGCCAACGACGTGCGCTGGCTCGCCTCTGGTCCCCGTGCCGGAATTGGTGAGATCACGATTCCTGAAAATGAACCGGGTAGCTCAATCATGCCTGGAAAAGTGAACCCGACGCAAAGTGAGGCGTTGACGATGGTCGCGGCCCAAGTGCTCGGCAACGATACGACGATCGGGTTCGGTGCGAGCCAAGGGAACTTCGAATTGAACGTCTTTAAGCCGGTCATTATGTACAATTTCTTGCAGACATGCCGTTTATTGACAGACAGCCTTCATTCGTTCGACGTTCACTGTGCCGTCGGGATCGAGCCGGATTTAGATGTGATTGCCCATAACGTTGAACGCTCCCTTATGCTCGTCACGGCGTTGAATCCGCACATCGGCTACGAAAATGCTGCGAAGATTGCCAAGCATGCCCATAAAAAAGGCATCTCATTGAAAGAGTCAGCGCTTGAGACGGGTCTATTGACCGAAGAGCAGTTCGACCAGTGGATTCGTCCGGAAGAGATGACATCACCTAATTTAAAAGTTGGAAAATAACAGGAAGAGCGGTCGTTGAACCGCTTTTTTTTTTGAATTTATAGGACGTTTGAACTAGATTAATGTCAAACAATAGGAATTAAATGAGGAAATAGTTGTATTTTCGCGAGTGAAGTCGCATAATCAGAGACAGAAGCGAATATCGGGGAGAGCGAAACTGGGGGGTCGGGCATGGAGCAACATCAACTCACAGATCAAGTACATAGAATCTTGGTGAAAATCACGGAAGCTAGACAGATTCAAAAAACCGAAATCGAATTTTTATTGGATTGGATGAAAACGGAAGTCAAAAATCGTCGACTCATGCATCTGCTTGAGATTTTTAGCCGGGTCGAATCTGACGTGCGTGAGCTGCCGCCAGTCTTGACGCAGTCAGAAGCGATTGCGTTGATTGCGCCGGTCAAACGTTATATTCATACGGTTTTGGGAATCGAACAAGAAGATGAAGACTTAGTATTGATTTTATCGGGTAGTTTCTCTACGTTTAGTCGCTACAAACCGAGAGTTGAAAAGTTAGGGGCGAGGCCGGTGTTTCTGCAGACGATCGCAGAAGCGGTCGAGTACGATTATGAAGACGTCCCGAAAGCGATCGTCATGGATGTCGAACTGTGGCCACACTTCCCAGAGCGAGACATTCAGTCGTTCGTCAGCAAAATGAAGAAACTCTATGTGCCGCTCATCGTCATCGGGACGAATGAGCATTATCGCTTGGCCGCTTACTCATACGGCTTTGATGATTACTGGGAATCGTGGATCCCGATGGAAGAACGGCTTGTCCGGCTCGGCTTACATATTGAAAAGGCACGGCTCGTCTCGAACGCGCTTCTCATCGATGAATTGACGGGCGCTTTTAACCGTAAATACTTAAAAGCGACGTTCAGCCGGTTCGTCTCCCGCTTAGAACGTTCCGGAGAGAGCTTCACGCTCGCACTTTTAGACATCGATCACTTTAAGCAGTTAAATGACACGTTTGGCCATACGTATGGCGACGAAGTGTTGCATCGCATCGCCGAAGAGATCCGTCTAGCCATCCGGTCGAGCGATGAGTTGATTCGGTACGGCGGCGAAGAGTTTTTGGTCATCCTTAACGTTTCCGATCGGACCATCGTCGATGCGGTACTTGAACGTGTCAGGACGCGGATTGAGCAGATGGAATTTCCTTATGAGCACCATGTCACCGTGTCGATCGGTTATACGCGTGTCTGCCAGACCGGGATGACGCTAGGGGAATGGTGTGCCTATGCCGACGAGGCCTTATATAAAGCGAAGCGTGACGGACGTAACCGCATCATCCGGTACTCGTCAGCGGTTCGTGAAGAGAAGCGTCTCGCTTATGTGACAATGAGTCCACAGCAATACGCTTCACTCGCCGAACAGCTACCGAAACAACATCGGCGCTATGAGGTCGTCTATCGACCGTACGACTTATACGTCTGTAACGACAACGTTGAGATGTTCATCTTAGACGAGTCGGGATCGACCGCGACGAAAGGGACGCTATCGGCCGTGAAAGAACAACGCGGCAAGTATAGCCATATCCTCGCCGTCACGAAGCGAACGGCGACCGAGCTCGGGACACTGTATGATGATTTGACTGAGCAAAACCATAATGATGTTATCACGAAAAAAATTGAGCAATGGCTTGAAAAATTACCAGATTGAAAAAGACATCGATCTCATTCGATGTCTTTTTTGTCGTATTGGCGGAACGTAAAACTATAATCATGCCGCTCATCTTTCGGATGGAACTGTTCGTTCGTGACGATGAGATTTTGCGGCGTGAGCGGGTAATACGTGTCCGCTTCGAACGTCCCGTCGACTTCGGTAATATAGAAGCGTTCGGTGACTGGCATCGTCTGTTCATAAAGCGTCGCCCCGCCAATGACCAAGAAGTCTTCAGTGTCGCGCGCGGTGAGGATGCGATCGAGGTCGTGCCAGACTTCGACGTCGGGTGCTGAAAATTCACGGTTCGACGTGACGACGATGTTTCGCCGGTTCGGGAGCGCCCGGCCGATCGATTCAAACGTCTTTCGACCCATGACGACCGTCTGACCCGTGGTGACAGCTTTGAAGTATTTCAAGTCGTCAGGCAGGCGCCAGAGCAAAGCGTTATCTTTCCCGATTTCACGATTCGAGCCGCAAGCGACGACATGGATGATCATACGCTGACAGCTCCTTTAATGTGCGGGTGCGGGTCGTAACCGACAAGTTCGAAGTCCTCGAACCGGAAGTCCTCGATCGATGATACGTCACGCAAGATGTTCAGTTGCGGAAGCGGGCGCGTGTCACGCGTCAGCTGCAGCTTCACTTGATCGAGATGGTTATGATAGATGTGCGCGTCGCCGAGCGTATGAACGAAATCGCCGACTTCAAGGCCGGTCACGTGGGCGACCATGTGCGTCAACAAGGCGTATGAGGCGATATTGAACGGCACACCGAGGAACGTGTCGGCGCTGCGTTGATACAACTGGCATGATAGTTTGCCGTCGGCGACGTAAAACTGGAACAGCAGATGGCACGGCGGGAGCGCCATGTCATCGAGTTGACCAGGGTTCCAAGCAGACACGACGAGTCGACGAGAGTCGGGATTCGTCTTGATCTGTTCGATCACTTGGGCGAGTTGATCGACACTCGAGCCGTCTGGTTTCGGGAACGAGCGCCATTGGGACCCGTACACAGGGCCGAGGTTGCCGTCCTCATCCGCCCATTCGTTCCAAATGCGGACGCCGTTGTCTTGCAGGTAACGGACGTTCGTGTCGCCGGAGATGAACCAAAGCAGCTCGTGGATGATCGAGCGGGTATGTAATTTCTTTGTCGTGATGAGTGGGAATCCGTCCTGCAGGTTGAAGCGCATCTGATAGCCGAACACGCTCGTCGTGCCGGTACCGGTCCGGTCTTCTTTGACGACGCCGTGGTCGAGAATATGGTTACATAAGTCGTGGTATTGTTTCATGGTAGGTGTGCCCCCTTTTCAATCATTCATTTCTAACGTTATCACATCTACCACAAGATGTAGATGATTTCTTGACTGTAAAATCGATATACAGCTACGAGACAGTGATTATTCGTTTTCGGGATGTCCGATTTCGGGTATACTAGGGAAAGACAATTAAAGGGAGGGATTCGATGAAGTTACAAGGTATGAATATTTTGCAGATCGTCAGTGACGACTTTGAAGATTTAGAACTATGGTATCCGGTCCACCGGTTACGTGAAGAGGGAGCGAACGTCATCCTCGCCGGCGAGAAAGCGGATCACGCTTATATTGGAAAGTACGGCGTTCCGGCCAAGTCGGACGTCGCGTTCGACGACGTCGACATCTCGTCATATGATGCGTTGCTCGTCCCGGGTGGCTGGTCTCCTGACTTGTTACGCCGTTTCGATTCGGTAAAAGGGTTCGTCCGCTACATGGACGAACAAAAACGGCCGATCGGTCAAATCTGTCACGCTGGCTGGGTATTGATTTCAGCTAATATCCTTCATGGCGTCAACGTGACGAGTACGCCAGGTATTAAAGACGACATGGAAAACGCGGGTGCGATTTGGCACGATGAGCCGGTCGTCGTCGATGGCCATATCGTCTCGAGCCGCCGTCCGCCTGATTTGCCTGACTATATGCGAGAATTCATCAAAGTCATGGCTAAAAACTGAAAAAAGAATAAAGGAGATTTCCCCAGTTGAACTTAAAATCTAACCCAATTCTCCGTAAATCGATGGAGTCGACTGCTTACAGCACGGAGCCGATGACGAAAGCCGGCACGTGGTCAAAAGTGTTCACGTTGCTCTTACTCGTCACGGCCGCGGCCGGGACGACATGGCTACTCGTGCCGACGATTGGGGAAGCGCTGTTGTTCCCACTTATGATCGGTTCGCTCATTCTCGGCTTGATCATGGCGCTCATCATCACGTTCAAACCAAACACGGCGCCTGTCGTAGCACCACTTTACGGCATCGTCGAAGGCGTGTTCGTCGGTTCGATTTCGTATTTCTTTGAAGCGATGGCACCAGGTATCGTCGGTCGCGCCGTCTTGACGACGTTTATCGTCGCGTTCGCGATGTGGTTCGTCTATTCGACCGGTCTCGTCAAAGTGACGCAAAAGTTCCGGGCCGGTGTCACGGCCGCGATTTTCACAGTCATGCTGTTGTATCTCGTCCAAATCGGTATGAGTTTCTTCGGTTCCGGACTGCCGTTCATGACGGGGTCGTCACCGCTCGCGATCGGCGTCCAGTTCGTCATCGTCATCATCGCCTCACTCGCGCTCGTCCTCGACTTCGACTATATCGCACGTCAAGTCGAAGCCGGGGCACCAAAGCAGTTGGAATGGGTGGCGGCGTTCGGATTGATTGTGACGCTCATCTGGCTCTATATCGAATTGCTCGACTTATTGTACCGCCTCGCGATGCGAGACTGATCATCGGCCTTGGGCCGATGATTTTTTTAGGAAGACAGGAAAGGATGTGACCGCCCTCGCGATTAAAGAGGGCGAAACTTATGAAAAAAATTATTATCATCGGTTCGGGCATCGTCGGCATCTCGGCTGCCTATCATTTGGCCGGGAAAGCCGATGTCACCGTCATCGATCGAAAAGAAGTGGGCCGGGCGACCGACGCGGCCGCAGGCATTGTCTGTCCGTGGATCGCCCAACGCCGCAATAAAGCCTGGTACGCGCTCGCAAAAGGCGGTGCCCGCTATTATAGAGACGTCGTCGCCGAGTTAATGAATGAGGGTGAGCGTGATACCGGCTATAAACGCGTCGGGACGCTCGCGTTGCATGAAGACAAGAAGTTGAACGAGATGCTCGAGCGGACGACGCTGCGCCGGGAAGAGGCACCAGAGATCGGTGAGTTGACAAGACTGTCGGCTGAAGAGGCGAAAGTTCTTTTCCCACCGCTGTCAGATGAATACGATGCGCTCCTCGTCGCAGGCGGGGCCCGCGTCGACGGCGAGAAGTTGCGCGCGGCACTAGAACGAGTCGCCGTCAAACGTGGCGTGAAACTTATCGACGGCTCTGCCGTTCTCGTCGAAGAAAACGGCTATCACGTCGAATGTGACGGTGTCCGCTATGAGGCCGATGAGATCGTGCTCGCCTGTGGGGCATGGTTGCCTGAGTTGATGGAGCCAATCGGTTATACGGCACGCGTCTCGGGGGAGAAAGCGCAAATCGTCCACGTCCAGTTGCCAAACGTCGATGCGTCAGATTGGCCGGTCGTCATGCCGCCGCGACGCCGGTATTTGCTCGGCTTCGAAGGGGGGCGGGTCGTCATCGGTTCGACGCATGAGCGGGGTAAGGCGTTCGATGCACGCCGGACGGCGGTCGGTGTCCATGAAGTGCTCGCAAAAGGCCTTGAGTCGGCACCTGGGTTAGCCGAAGCCGAATTGATCGAGACACGTGTCGGCTTCCGTCCGGTCACACCGAACTCGATCCCGGTTCTCGGTCGTGTGCCGGGGGCGGAGAAATTACTCGTCGCCAACGGTCTCGGTTCATCGGGCTTGACGGTCGGCCCGTTTATCGGCAAAGTGCTTGCTGACTTGGTGCTGACGGGAGACTGCGAACTTGATCTGTCGCTTTATCCGATAGAAGACCATGTCTACCGACAACTGCAGTGAACGAAACAGGCGACAATCCGCGGATTGTCGCCTGTTTTTAATCACTTCGTCGCATGATCCCGTGCAAGAAAAAATGAAAATACTCCTGCATCGTCTCGGTCATTTCGTGCGAAGTGAAATCTGGATCTGATAAAACTGCCTGTTGCATCAAGCGAACGTAACGAAGGTAAGCATCGGTCGATACGTCTGGATCGATCGCCCCGGTCGTCTTGCCGTACTCGATCAAGCTTCGGAACGCGGCATACCCTCGGGCCGCGAGTTGTTGCCACGACGGGTCGGCCGTGACGATTGATAACACCGCGTCATCGAACAATGCCGCCGATTCAATTTTCCGTCTTAATATCTCAATCAGTAACTCCTCGAACGGGATGTGTTCCCCGATGCGCTCATCGATCCAGCCCATCTCATCTTCGGTCAGACGAGTGAGCACTTGAAGGACGACTTGTTCCTTCGAACCGAAGTAATTGTAAATTGAGACAGGAGAGACTGAGGCAGAGCGGGCAAGTTCACTGATTGTGAAACGTGACTGCTTCTCGCTCATCAGCGACTTGGCGGCGTCAAGTATGGCCCGTTGTTTCGTCTCCGTCCGTTTCGTAAAACCGTCCACCTTCATCCCTCTTCTCCATTGTTTTGTAATCAATATACCATTTCCATTTCAAAAAATAACGTGATATACTAGTTTTGTAATCATATCATGTTTATATTTCAAAAAGGAGAGGGCGAAATGATCCAAATTGAGAAGTTGACGAAACGGTTTGACCAGACGCACGGCATTTTCGACGTCTCGTTCCGTGTCGAGCCCGGCACCGTTTTCGGCTTTATCGGTCCGAACGGTGCCGGGAAGTCGACGACGATTCGTCATTTGATGGGACTGCTCCACGCCGACTCGGGGAAAGCGACCGTGATGGGGCATGATTGCTGGAAGGAGACCGAGACGGTGAAGGCGCTCGTCGGCTATTTGCCAGGTGAGATCAACTACCCGCAAGACATGACCGGGGAAGAAGTCATTCGTCTGACGAGACGCCTTCACGTGACGAGTGCGGAGCGGGAGCGTCAATTGCTCGACGTGTTCGCTTTCGATACGGGTTTGAAAGTCCGGAAGATGTCGAAAGGGATGAAGCAAAAACTCGCCATCGTCACGTGTTTCATGAAAGACGTTCCTGTATATGTCCTCGACGAGCCGACGAGCGGGCTCGACCCGCTCATGCAAGAGCGTCTCGTCGACTGGGTGCTCGCTGAAAAAGCGGCCGGGAAAGCGATTTTGATGAGCTCGCACCACTTCCCGGAGATGGAGAAGACGTGTGACCGGGCCGCCCTCATCCGCGACGGCCGGATGATCATCGAAGAAGAGATGGCGGAGCTGAAACGGCGAAGCAAAAAGACGTATCGCATCGGCATGAAAGACGAGGCGGCGGCGATCAAATTGAGCGAACAGATCGGGACACGTGACCAGACATTCGTCACGGTGTCGCTATCGACGTCAGAAGAGTTGAACGGCTTGATTGAGCTGCTCGCCCGTCACGACATCGCGTCTTTGACGAGCGGCACCGACGAACTCGAGCACATGTTCATGCAATATTACGGGGAGGCGACTTAAATGGTACTCGTATCGTCACTGTTCAAGCAAAATCGGGGTTGGATATTAGGTTACGCGCTCGGGACGAGTGTGTACTTGTTTTTCTTGGCGGCCATCTTCCCATCGATTCAAGAGACCGGCCTGATCGAAGGGAAGCTCGATTCACTACCGCCAGAGCTGCTCGACGTGTTCAAGATCGACCCGAATCTCGCGATGGACAACGTCATCAACCTGCTCGCCGGGAACTATTATGGGCTCATCTTCTACGTGCTCGCCATCTTGTTCGCGTTGACGTTCGCGTCAAGGCTCATGGCCAAACCGGTCGACTCGGGCGAGGTCATGCTCTACATGGCGGCCCCAATCTCAAGAAGCGGCTACGTGACGGCGAGTATCGCCTTGCTAGTCATCGCGACCGTCTTGTTCGTCGGATTGAACGGGCTCAGCCTCATGCTCGCGAACGTGTTGTTCGACTTAAACATCGATAGCGGTCTGTTGTGGACGTTGCAACTCAACGCCGGTCTCATCTTGCTCGTCCTCGGGTCGCTCGCTTACGTGCTCGCGAGCCTGTTCGATGACAGCACCCGGTCGTACATGGTCACAGGCGGCATCTTTTCAATCTTCTTGATTGCCAACATCTTCTCAGGCTTCAGCGATCAATTCGACTGGTTGCGAAACCTGTCGATCTTCTCTCTATTTGACGCAAACGCATTGATTCAAGGAGATTCGGTTTGGTTGTCGTTGTTTTGGCTGACAGCGCTGAACGTGTTGATCATCGTCTCCTGCTATGGCTGGTTCACACGGAAAGACTTGACGATTTAGTTTTTCGGAATAAGATGTCGGGTATGTTACAATCAGCTCGACAGATTAGAAAGGGGAATGATTTATGCAACTCGCAACGTTACGAAACGGCGTTCAAATCCCGATGATCGGATTTGGCGTCTGGCAAGTAGACAATGAGACCGAGGCGCCACAAGCTGTCGCCGAGGCGTTGAAAGTCGGGTACCGTCACATCGATACGGCGGCCGTCTATAAAAACGAAGAAGGCGTCGCCAAAGGGATTATGACTTCAGGCGTCAACCGCGCCGACATCTTTTTGACGTCGAAGATTTGGAACGAGGATATCCGTCAAGGACGGACGAAGGATGCGTTCGACGAGTCGCTCGCTCGCCTCGAGACCGACTATTTGGACTTGTGCCTGCTTCACTGGCCGGTCGACGGTTTCGTCGCCGCTTGGAAAGATCTTGTCGACTTGTATGAGGCTGGAAAAATCAAAGCGATCGGCGTCTCGAACTTCAAAGAGCATCATCTTGAAGCGTTGAAAGAAGCGGGTCTGATGACGCCACTCATCAACCAAGTCGAACTTCATCCGCAACTCCCGCAACCGGATCTCGTCGAGTACTGCCAAGATGAAGGCATTCAAATCGAGGCGTGGAGCCCGCTCATGCAAGGAAAATTCCTCGATGTCCCGGTGTTTGCTGAAATCGCTGACAAGTATGGGAAGACACCGGCTCAAGTCGTCCTCCGTTGGCACTTAGAGACAGGGAACGTCGCCTTGCCGAAATCGGTCACACCACACCGGATCGAAGAAAACTTCAACGTCTTCGACTTCACACTCGATGCTGAGGATATGGCGAAAATCGATGCGGTCGCGACACATGAACGCATCGGTCCAGACCCTGACACGATTGAATTTTAAACCGATTGAGACTCATTATTTGAGTCTCTTTTTCATTTCGCTTGTGTATGAGCAGAGACACACGGGTATAGAATACTATGTTAATAAAGGAGGTGTCAGGTCTTCTTCGGAAGATCCTATTTATGGACTTGTCAAAATGGCCTTTGGTCAACTGGCTGGCGTTTTTAGCGACGGTCGTCATCAACTACTTCGCGAGCGGTGATAACGCGGCCGTGTCAGACCGGATCGATATTTATTTCAAACCGGCCGGATACGCTTTCTCGATTTGGGGACTCATTTACGTCGCGCTCGCAGTGTGGCTCGTACTCCAATTGAAGAAAGGGTCGGTCGCGAACCGACAGGCTAACCGGATGAAGGCAGGTTTCCTCGTGTCGTGTATTTTGAACGGTCTTTGGCTGCTCGCGTTCACAAACGAGTGGTTCATCGCCTCGCTCGTCGTCATGGCGGCGTTTTTAGCGACGCTCGCTTGGTTGTATTACATCGCCTTCCGCACGTCGACGAGCTGGCTTGACCGTTTCCCATTCTCGGTTTACCTCGGTTGGGTGTCGGTCGCGACGATCGTTAATGTCTTCATCGTCATGAAGACGGAACGGATTACGACGTTGCTCGGCTTAGATGAGTTGGCATGGACGTCACTCATGCTCATGGTCGGGGTCGTCCTCGCTTTGGTGTTCATGTGGTGGCACCGCGACTTTATCTACCCGCTCGTCTTCGCCTGGGCGTATGTGGGCATCTTCGCCCGAATCGACAACGGGACGCTTTACGTCGTCCTCGTGAGCGCGCTCATCGTGCTCGCGCTCGGTTACGTCGGCTTGATCATTTGGAAACGGCCGCGTTCGTTTTTGCATCACTCCAGAAAAACAGTATGACAAAGAAAAAGATAGCCTAAAACGGGCTATCTTTTTCTTTGGGAATAACAAGTTCTGGTGAACCTATACATAAATATATTTGGTGGATAAATATTCATTATGGATTATAAGTTGTTTTTAAAAATCCCTTGATATCAAATATGTATCCGCTTTCAAAAAATATTCATTCCGTTACCGTTATGCAAAAACTCATTCAACATACTTGATTTTTCAGAATATTTAGAACAAAATAAAATTTACGAACAAGATGGATAGAGAGGGGCTGATTCGATGGAGCGAACAAGTTTGTACGATCCACGATTCGAAAAAGATGCATGCGGTATTGGGTTATATGTCAATTTAATGGGAGAAACAAAGCACGATATCGTCAGCAAATCGCTATCGATGCTCTGTAAGCTCGAACATAGAGGTGGGCAAGGCGTCATCGACGCTGGTGACGGGGCCGGCATCATGACCGAGTTGCCACACGAGTTGTTCACTCAGACGATGAACTTGCCAGCGCCGGGGGGCTATGCGGTCGGGATGGTGTTTTTCCAACCGAACGAGACAAAGTTGCGCGACAAGCAACAACAAATGGAGCGACTCGCCGATGAACTCGATTTCGCGACGATCGCCTGGCGGGAAGTGCCGGTCGACAGTTTGGCGATCGGTGAACACGCTCGGGTGACACAACCGACGATTTATCAATGGTTCGTGTCGTGTCCGTTCGCAGACTACGATTCAAACGAACGCTCGCTCTATCAGCTTCGCCGGATGATCGAGAAAACAGACGAATTAAACCTTTATCTTCCGAGCCTGTCGACGAAGACGATCGTTTATAAAGGGATGTTGACGCCGATCCAGATTGAGCGGTTTTATCTCGATTTGCAATCGCCGGCTTATAAGAGCACGTTCGGGATCGTCCATTCCCGGTTCTCGACGAACACGTTCCCGTCATGGGAGCGGGCCCATCCGAACCGGATGATCGTGCATAACGGTGAGATCAACACGTTACGCGGGAACATCGATGCGATGCGTGCCCGCGAAGGTGTGACCTCGACCGACCTGTTCGATGATGTGAACGAACTGTTCCCCGTGCTCCAAGAAACGGGCAGTGACTCCTCGATGCTCGACAACGCATTCGAGTTCTTCACTCGGACCGGTCGTTCGATCGCACACACGGCGATGATGCTCATCCCTGAGCCGTTCGCCGAAGTATCGATGGATCCGTTCAAAAAAGACTTTTACCAGTACCATTCGTCGATCATGGAGCCGTGGGACGGACCGACGGGCGTCGTCTTCACGGACGGGCGTCAAATCGGGGCAATCTTGGACCGGAACGGCTTGCGGCCGATGCGTTATATCGAGACGATGGACGGGGAACTCATCTTGTCGTCTGAGAGCGGGGTCATCCCGGTCCACGCGGAGAACGTCAAGACGAAGCAGCGTCTCCGTCCCGGGCAGCTCCTCCTCATCGACTTGGAATCGAAACGTCTCATCCCAGACGCAGAGATCAAACAGACGATCGCCCGGGCCGAACCGTACGGGAAATGGTTGAAGCAGATGACGACGATTGCGGACCAGCCTGTGAATGAACCGGTCGTCGAACAGGTGCACCGTAAACAACGGGCGTTCGGATACACGAAAGAGGATATCGAGCAATATCTCGTGCCGCTCATCCTCGAGAAAAAAGATCCGATCGGCTCGATGGGCCATGACCAACCGGTCGCCGTCTTGTCAGAGCGACCGCGGTCGCTGTTCCATTACTTTAAGCAACACTTCGCCCAAGTGACAAACCCGCCGATCGACGCGTTGCGCGAGAAAATCGTCACGGCGACGTTCACTTGGCTCGGTCCTCAAGCGAATCCGGTTCATACCGGTCGGGGACACGCCCGCCGCGTCTGGCTCGAACATCCGATTATTGACGCGGCGACAGTCGAGGCGGTGAAGTTGAAAATGAACGTCGCCCGCATCACGACAACGTATGAAACAGACCTCGAACGTTCGCTCGAGTCATTGTTTGAACGTGTCGATGCGGCCGTCCGAGATGGGGCTGAAGTCATCGTCTTGTCTGACCGTGACATGTCCGAGTCATCGCTCGCGATGCCGGCCCTGCTCGTCATGAGCGCGGTCCATCAACATTTGATTCGGTCGAACTTACGGGCGTCATGCAGTCTCATCGCTGAAAGCGGAGAAGTGAGAGAAGTGCACCAAGCCGCCGCTTTGATCGGATACGGGGCCGATGCGGTCTATCCGTATTTAGTGTACGCGACAATCGCCGAAGCGGTAGAAGCCAGATTGATTTCGTTCTCGGTTGAAGCAGCGATCCGCCGCTATCAAACGGCTGCAGTCGATGGAATCGTCAAAATCATGTCGAAGATGGGGATCTCGACCGTGCAAAGTTACCGGGGAGCACAAATTTTTGAGGCGGTCGGCATCGACCGCGCATTGATCGACCGTCATTTCCGAGGGACGACGTCACAACTGTCCGGGATCGGCTTCAAGGAGCTCGAAGCAGAATCGCGGCGTCAGCACGAATCGGCATTTAGCCGTGACCGTCCGCTTGAAGCGGGAGCAGATTTCCAGTGGCGAGCCGATGGGGAAGAACACGCCTTTAACCCTAAGTCGATTCACTTGTTGCAACGGGCATGCCGCGAGAACGAACGTCGTTATTATGACGCTTACGTCAAACAGCACGAAGCATCCGGTCAATTTTTAAGACAGTTGTTCGACTTTAAATCGCAAGAGCCTATCCCAATCGACGAGGTCGAATCGGTCGCCTCGATCGTCAGCCGTTTCAAGACGGGCGCGATGTCGTTCGGCTCACTGTCGAAAGAGGCACATGAGACGCTCGCCATCGCTATGAACCGGATCGGCGGGAAGAGCAACTCAGGTGAAGGCGGCGAAAACCGTAACCGCTTCACTCCTGACGCGGACGGGAACGAACGCATCAGTCGGATCAAACAAGTGGCAAGTGGACGATTTGGTGTCACGGCCGAATATTTGTATCATGCCGATGAGATTCAAATCAAGATGGCGCAAGGTGCGAAACCAGGTGAAGGTGGGCAGTTGCCGGGCAATAAAGTCTACCCGTGGGTCGCCGAAGTGCGCGGCTCAGTCCCGGGTGTCGGGCTCATCTCGCCGCCACCGCACCATGACATCTACTCGATCGAAGACTTGGCCCAATTGATCTTTGACTTGAAGCACGTCAATCCGAAAGCAAAAGTGAGCGTCAAGCTCGTCTCGAAATCCGGTGTCGGAACGATTGCGGCCGGCGTCGCCAAAGCGAACGCCGACACGATCGTCATCAGCGGCTACGATGGCGGGACAGGGGCTTCGCCTCGGACGTCGATCAAGCATACGGGTCTCCCGTGGGAGCTCGGATTGCTTGAGACACACCAGACGCTCGCATTGAACGGACTTCGCGGTCGCGTCACGCTCGAGACGGACGGCAAGCTCATGACCGGACGCGATATCGTCCTCGCCGCCATCTTTGGGGCGGAGGAATACGCGTTCGCGACGGCACCGCTCGTCGTGCTCGGCTGTATCATGATGCGGGCCTGTCATCTGGACACGTGTCCGGTCGGCGTCGCGACACAAGACCCGGCGCTTCGCCAAAAGTTCATGGGTAAACCGGAACACGTCGTCAATCTCATGACGTTCCTCGCCGAAGAAGTGCGCGAAATACTCGCCTCGCTCGGCGCGAAGACGATCGGTGAGGTCATCGGCCGAACGGACTTGCTAGAAGAGAGCGCCTGGAAACAGGAGCACGCGAAAGCGAAAATGCTCGATTTGACACCGATGTTATCGGTCCCGACAGCGTTACCGGGGAAGGAAGAGTTACCTCATCCGGCTTTTCAGTCGTACGACCATCGAAAATTGATCCCAGCCGTATCGCGTTCGATTAAATCGCTTCAACCGACGTTCTTCGTCGGGCGGGTCCGCAATACGGACCGGGCCGTCGGGACGATGCTCGGCTACGAAGTGACGAAAGTTCACGGCAACATCGGTTTGGCTGAAGATACGATCTCACTCCGACTGAGCGGATCGGCCGGACAAAGTTTAGGCGCATTTCTTCCTCATGGCATCACGATCTCTGTGATCGGGGATGCGAACGATTATGTCGGAAAAGGATTGAGCGGCGGGAAACTCGCGGTCATCGCTGAGAAACATGCCCCGTTCGACGAGAGCGAACAAATCATCGCCGGCAACGTCTGCCTGTACGGGGCGACATCGGGGATGGCATTCTTCAACGGACACACGGGGGAACGGTTCGCGGTCCGAAACTCAGGTGCCGTTACCGTCACTGAAGGCGTCGGGGATCACGGGTGTGAATATATGACCGGTGGGACGGTCGTCGTCCTAGGAACGGTCGGCCGCAACTTCGCGGCCGGGATGTCCGGAGGTGTCGCCTTCCTATACGGCGACCAAGACTATGACCAACTCGTCAACACGGAACTCGTAGCGGTCGAACGCGAGTTGACCGATGAGGACACAGAACAGATTTACACGCTGCTCGAGATGCATCAATTCCACACGGATAGTGTGAAAGCGAGTCGTATCCTCGAGTCGTTCGATGACGAGCGGAAGCGCTTCGTCAAAATCGTACCTCGCGATTATGCGAACGTACTTGACGTCATGCGTCAAATTGAAGCCACTCGTCCGGAACTGAACGAGGCAGACCGTGCCCTCGAACTGTTTCGGGTCGTGACTGAAGGAGGCGTAGTATGAGACATAAATTTATCGATATCCCACGTGAGACGCTCCCTGAGCGGACAGTGCTTGAGCGGATACGTGACTATGATGAATATGCATCCCGGATGGACGATGAACCGATCGTCAAGCAGGCCGAGCGCTGCATGGACTGCGGGACCCCGTTTTGTCACGTCGGTGACATGATCGGGCAAGAGACGATCGGGTGCCCGATCCACAATTTGATTCCGGAATGGAACAAGCTCGTCTCGGACCAAGACTGGTATCGCGCTTACGAGCGGTTGATGGAGACGAACAACTTCCCAGAGTTCACGGGCCGCGTTTGTCCGGCCCCATGTGAAGGGTCGTGTACGCTCGGCATCAGCGAGGACCCGGTCGCCATCAAATCGATCGAACGGACGATCATCGACCGCGCGTTCGAAGAAGGGTGGGTCCAGCCGCGCCTCATCCAGATGCGTACCGGACGCTCGGTCGCCATCATCGGCAGCGGTCCAGCGGGTCTCGCTGCGGCGGACCAGTTGAATCAAATCGGTCATCACGTCACTGTGTATGAAAAAGCTGACGAGGCGGGCGGGTTGTTGTTTTACGGGATCCCAAACATGAAGCTTGATAAAGACGTCGTCCGGCGCCGGATTCACTTGCTGGCAGCGGAAGGAATCCGCTTTAAGACAGGTGTCAACGTCGGTGTTGATGTGACGGTCGAGTCACTCCGCCACAAGTTTGATGCCGTCATCCTCGCGACGGGGGCACAGAAACAGCGGACGCTCGGGATCGAAGGGGACGACGCGACCGGCGTCGAACCGGCGATGGACTATTTGACCGAGTCGACACGGGTGCTCGGCGGAAAAATGATCGACGCACAGTATGACGCGGCCGGGAAAGACGTCATCGTCATCGGTGGCGGTGACACCGGGGCCGATTGTGTCGCCACAGCGATCCGGCAAGGTGCGAAATCGGTCACACAGTTCGGTAAACACCCGGAAAAAGGCATGTTCCGGGCGCCAGAACGTCCGTGGCCACTTCAACCAGACACGCTTTCGGTCGATTATGCTTACGCCGAGGCGATCGAGCGTTATGAGCATGACCCGAGAACGTATTTGATCCGCTCGAATCGAGTTATTAGCCAAGACGGTCGCGTCGCAGGCATCGAGACGGAACGGATGGAAAAGATCGTCAAGCCGGACGGTCACGCGACGTTCTTCGTCGTCGAAGATTCAGTTAAGACGTATCCGGCCGACCTCGTCCTCGTCGCCATCGGCTTTGAACGTCCTGAATCCGAATTACGCAAACTTGGCGTCGAAGCGAAGCAAGACTACGTTTCGAACGTGGACGGCGTCTTCGTCGCCGGGGACGCGAGACGCGGACAAAGCTTGATCGTCTGGGCAATCCGCGAAGGGCGAGAAGTCGCTGAAACGGTCGACGCTTACTTGGAGGCTTGTCAATCTCGTCTAAAAACTTCATCATAAAAAGGAGCGACGCGATGTCGCTCCTTTTTAGATTGATCAATAGGAGGAGTCAGAGATGCTAACAGAAGTCCTCATGTATACCGGGTTTTGGTTTTTACTCGTGCTCGTCTTGCTCGGCACGATTTACGCGCGGCGTAACCGGAAGTGATTATAATACCATCGCGGCGATCAAGCCGAAGACGATGAGCGGGATGTTGTAGTGGAGGAACGTCGGCCAGACCGTCTCACGCAAGTGGTCGTGTTGCCCGTCCGCGTTCAAACCGCTCGTCGGTCCGAGCGTCGAATCACTCGCCGGGCTACCGGCGTCACCGAGCGCTCCGGCCGTCCCGATGATGGCGATCGTCGCTTCGACCGAGAAGCCGTACTGGATACATAACGGCACGAAGATAGCGGCGATGATCGGTATGGTCGAAAAGCTCGAGCCGATACCGAGTGTGATGATGAGACCGACGAGGAGCATGACGAGGGCGGCGAGGAACTGCGAGTCACCCATCAAGTTGCTTGCTCCGCTCACGAGCGGTTCAATCGCACCCGTTTCACGGATGACGGCGGCGAATCCGCTCGCGGCGATCATGACGAAACCGATGAAGGCCATCATGCGCATGCCGCTCGTAAAGATATCGTCCGCTTCTGACCACGGGATGAGACGGAAGAGCGTCAACAGGATCAAACCGGTCACGGCCGAAGCGATCATCGATTCGGTCTGCAATTGAACGACCAAGACGACCAAGACGACGATCGCCGTCAACCAAATCTTCATGTTGCTCAACGTGCGGACCTCATAGTCGCTCGGCCCGAGTTGGATCGTTTCATACGACCGCGGTTTCCGATAGTGGAAGAAAGCGGTGATGAGTCCGACGAGCATCCCGAGTGCCGGGATGGCCATGATGCTGACGATATTGACGTCACCGACGGCCATCCCGTTCGTCTCGACGTTCGGGAGCAAAATCTCGTTCAAGTAGATGCCGCCGAATCCGACCGGTAGCAACATGTACGGTGTGACAAGCCCGAACGTGAGGATCGTCGCGACGAGCCGGCGATCGAGTTTCAACTCATTGAACAAGACGAGTAACGGCGGTACGACAATCGGGATGAAGGCGATGTGGATCGGTAAGACGTTCTGTGAGCTGATAGCGAGTAAGAGCAGCAGCGACAGCAGTATCGCTTTGACGCGACCGACACTCTTGCCGGTCACATCACGACCAGACATGCTGATCAACCGTTCAGCCAGGACGTCAGGCAGGCCGGTCTTTGACAAGCCGACAGCGAACGCACCGAGCAGGGCGTAGCTGAGGGCGATCGTGGCACCGCCACCAAGCCCGTCGCTGAAAGCGGTCAACGTGTCGTTGAAACCGAGTCCTCCGACAAGTCCACCGACGATGGCGGCGAGGATGAGCGATAAGACGATATGGACACGACTGATCGCGAGAGCAAATAAGACAATGACAGCTAATAATACAGCATTCATGAGTTCCAACACCTTTCGAATCATAAGTTCTTTCTCTTGTTATCACTTTAATACGATAAAGACTTTTGAAATTTAACATACGTTTTATGACTTGTCAAATCATGAAAACAAAAAAAGCGACAACTTCGAAAAGTTATCGCTTCTTCATCATAGTTCGACGTTATGGTACACCTGACGAACGTCTTCTAAGTCTTCGAGTACGTCGAGTAGTTTCTCGAATTGCTCTTTCGACGCTTCGTCGAGTTCGACTTCGTTTTGCGGTAGCATCGTCAGCTCGGCGACTTCGAACGTCTCCACACCCGCCGCTTTGAACGCGGTCTGGACGGCATGGAATTCTTCCGGCTCGGCATAGACGATGACCGTCTCGTCTTCTTCGATGACGTCACGGACATCGAGGTCGTGCTCCATCATGAGTTCGAGCACGTCGTCTGCTGTCATCCCGCCGACACCGATGACGGCCGTCGCATCGAACATATACGCGACCGACCCGCTGACGCCCATGTTACCACCGTTCTTGCCGAACGCGGCTCGAACTTCAGAGGCGGTCCGGTTGACGTTGTTCGTGAGCGTGTCGACGATGAGCATCGACCCGCTCGGCCCAAAGCCCTCATAGCGGAGTTCGTCGAAGTTCTCTTCGTCGCCGCCTTTCGCTTTGTCGATGGCCCGGTCGATGATCGCTTTCGGGACGTTATACGTCTTCGCGCGCTCGACGACGAACTTGAGCGATTGGTTCAATTCCGGATCAGGTTCACCTTGGCGGGCGACGATGTAGATCTCGCGGCCGAACTTCGCGTAGATACGACTCGTATTGGCGTCTTTAGACGCCTTTTTCTCTTTAATATTGTTCCATTTACGACCCATTACGTGTCATCTCACTTTCCATTGTTCGATAGATTCACTGTCGATTATATAAGAAGAAGCGAGCGTTGACGAGAGAAAATCATCCCTCGCTCTTGTCCATCTTCTCAACGATCTCGGTCAGCGTCTTTAAACTGTCGATCAAGCGGTCGGTCTCATCCTCATCGAGGAACGCTAACCGATCCTCGAACAGGCGCCGAAACGAGTCGCGCCGCTCGAGGAGCACGCGCTCTCCTTGGTCGGTCAATTGGTTCCAGATGACACGGCGGTCGCGCTCGTCAGGGACACGTGTAATATACCCTTCGTCGACGAGCTTCGTGATGAGCGGCGTCACGTTCGGCGGGGCAATCGATAACGTCTCACTAATTTGTCCGTTCGTGACCGCGCCTTCATCCTCGATCAACATCAGTAGATGAAAGTGAGAGAAGTTCAAGTTCGGGATTTGCGGGAGGTCGGAGCGGCGGAGCAGTTTTCTTCTGATTAACGGGATCAGTTTCACAAACTGATCGGCTGCATCTTGTCTTGGCATAGTCATAGTCACTTCCTAGTCAGGTTCTTTCTTCATTATACACGACCACAGGCGGGGTGGACGAGCAATCATCGGACTGTGAGCATTTACACACCGATTCCGCCAAACTAATGACACAAACAATGTAAGCGTTTACATATAGATCTGTCCTTGTTTTCATGAAAACGCATACGATTTTACTGAGCTGATCTGTAAAAATCAAGACCTATCCTCAAACAGCAAAAAAATATTGTGAAAGAGTTCACATTGTTGTCACGCACAAATTGAATGAAACGGTGTATTCTATGAATGTGAAGGAAAGCACAAACTCTTATCAGGCAAACCGATTATCCCGTGCTCTCCATCAAGTCAGAAGATCAGCTCTCATTCATGAGGAGGAAACCAACATGGCAGTTAAAGAGAAAGCAGTAGTGGAAACATCAGCAGAACAGATGGTCGACACGCTCGTCAAGCAAGCGCACACGGCACTCGACACGTTGATGACGTTTGACCAAGAGAAAATCGACACGATCGTCCAAGCGATGGCGTTAGCCGGACTCGAGCAACACGTCGCACTCGCTAAACATGCATTTGAAGAAACAGGTCGCGGTGTGTTTGAAGACAAGATGATCAAAAACATCTTTGCGACAGAATATATTTTCAACTCACTTCGCGGTGAGAAAACAGTTGGCGTCATCGAAGACGATGAGCAAAACGGCATCACATACATCGCCGAGCCGGTCGGTGTCGTCGCCGGGGTCACACCGGTCACGAACCCGACATCAACGACGATGTTCAAAGCGATCATCGCCATCAAAACACGTAACCCGATCATTTTCGGCTTCCACCCGTCAGCACAACAATGTTCAAGTGCAGCGGCCCGTGTCCTTCGTGACGCAGCAATCGCAGCAGGTGCACCGGAACATTTGATCCAATGGGTCGAAAAACCGTCACTCGACGCGACGAAAGCACTCATGAACCACCCAGGCGTGGCCATGGTACTCGCAACAGGCGGCGCGGCAATGGTGAAGTCGGCTTACTCGACAGGTAAACCAGCGCTCGGCGTCGGACCTGGTAACGTCCCGGCTTATATCGACAAGACAGCGAAAGTAAAACGCGCCATCTCGGACGTCATCTTATCGAAAACGTTTGATAACGGCATGATTTGTGCGTCAGAACAAGCGATCATCGTCGACCAAGAAGTATATGAAGACGTGAAGCGTGAAATGACAGCGCTTGGCTGCTACTTCTGCTCACCTGAAGAAAAAGCTAAACTCGAAACACTCGTCATCAAGACAGACACATGTGCGGTCAACCCTGAGATCGTCGGGAAACCGGCAGCATGGATTGCCGAGAAAGCTGGACTCAGCGTCCCGGCCGACACGAAAATCTTGATCGCTGAACTCGAGACAGTCGGCGCAACAGAACTGCTCTCACACGAGAAGCTCAGCCCGGTGCTCGGCGCTTATAAAGTTCAATCACGAGAAGAAGGCTTCGCGATCGCTGAGAAAATGCTTGAAATCGGTGGTCTCGGCCATACGGCCGCAATCCACTCGACAGACGACGACGCGATCCTCGCGTTCGGACTTCGCATGAAAGCTTGCCGCATCATCGTCAACTCGCCAACGGCACACGGCGGTATCGGTGACCTTTACAACGAAATGACACCATCACTCACACTCGGTTGTGGGTCGTACGGTAAAAACTCCGTCTCTGAGAACGTGACGGCGAAACATCTACTCAACGTGAAAAAGGTGGCGAGACGTCGCGTGAATATGCAATGGTTTAAAGTCCCTGAAAAAATTTACTTCGAGAAAAACTCGGTTCAATACTTGCAGTCGCTCACGTCAAAAAAACGAGCAATGATCGTCACAGACGAAATGATGGTCAAACTCGGATTTGCTGACAAAGTCATCAAAAACTTACCGGCTGGTGTTGACTACCGCATCTTCGACCAAGTCGAACCAGATCCATCGGTCGAGACGGTCATGGCAGGTGCTGAAGCGATGCGCCAATTCCAACCGGATATGATCATCGCGCTCGGTGGTGGATCACCGATGGATGCTGCGAAAGGGATGTGGCTCTTCTACGAACGTCCAGAAGAGAAGTTCTCAAACCTTCGCCAGAAGTTCATGGATATTCGCAAACGGACGTACAAGTTCCCGACGCTCGGCAACAAGTCGATGTTCGTCGCGATCCCGACGACGTCAGGTACAGGTTCAGAAGTGACACCGTTCACGGTCATCACTGATAAAAAACGGAACGTCAAATACCCGATCGCCGACTACGCGATCACACCAGACGTCGCCATCATCGACCCTGAGTTCGTTATGACGGTACCGGCTTCAATCACGGCTGACACAGGAATGGACGTCTTGACACACGCGATCGAAGCGTACGTATCGGTCATGGCGAACGACTATACAGACGGACTGGCCCTCCGTTCGATGAAGATGATCTTCGACTACCTCCCGAAAGCTTACGAAAACGGAAGCGACGCTGAAGCTCGTCAAAAAGTGCACAACGCCTCAACAATGGCCGGTATGGCATTCGCGAACGCGTTCCTCGGGATCAACCACTCGATCGCGCACAAAATCGGTGGCGAGTTCCACGTGCCGCACGGTCGGACGAACGCGATCCTCATGCCGCACGTCATCCGCTACAACGCGACACGCCCATCGAAACTTGCGGCGTTCCCGAAATATGAGTCATTCATCGCTGACGAGCGCTACGCTGAAATCGCACGCTTCCTCGGACTCCCGGCGAAGACGACTGAAGAAGGCGTCGAGTCACTCGTCCAAGCGATCATCGAGCTCGGACAGCGCTTGAACATCAAACTCTCGTTCAAAGCACAAGGCATCAAGAAAGCGGACCTCGATGCGAAAATCGACAAAATGGCGGTCGACGCGTTCGAAGACCAATGTACGACGGCGAACCCGAAAATGCCGCTCGTCGAAGAATTGAAAGAAATCATGTACGCAGCGTACGAAGGCGTCTAATCAAAAAAAGGCGATCACTCCAACGAGTGGTCGCCTTTTGTCATGCAATTAAGGAAAGTCCCATGAACAGGAGGATGACGGATAAAGCGATGACGTTGAACCAGACGACAAACTTGATCGCGATCTCAGCCCACGCTTTATTTCTCAGCCCAAAATAAAGCAAGAATGCATAAAAAACTAGACCGCCGACGAGTCGGTACGGAGAGGATGCGTCAAAACCAATGTCGTATGCATGTTGTACTGTATTGAGCAAGGCGAGGAGGAGGAAAGCGCACAGGTAGCGCTTTTTCTTTATTTGTTGATTCGGATTGTAAACATTATTCATAGATTGCACCAACCGTCTTTAGGTTTTCGTATTTCTATCTTTCGACTTTGTAATATCTTTTCACTATACCATTTTTATGAAAGGTGAGATGGCGAAAACAGACAATTTCGTCTCCTGCGTTCATTCATCGCCAACGAGAGCGACCGTGTGAGACTGAAGCAAAGAAAAGCTAACCAAACCCCATGATTCCCGATGGAGGGGACGAGCAAGAAGGCCACAATCGTAAACACGATAAACGCATAGATGAGTGAGTTACGGACGGGCCGAGCGTCTCCGATGCCGGCAAAGACACCTTCATACAACATGGCCAAACCACCGATGAACGGATACAAAATAATCCACATATAATACGTCTCAATCGTCGAGCGGAGCGCTATATCTTCCGTGAAGAGGTGAATGATTCCATCCTGTGCCACTGACAGTAGTACGGTGATAATAACCGTTGACCACAAAATAAACCGAGAGCCGATCTGAACCGTGAGTCGATAGGTTTCATTCGATTTTTGCCCGATTGCGCGCCCAATCAATACGGTGGAAGCTTGACCGATGCCGCTGAACCAATAAGCGATCACATACTGCAATTGAAACAAGATGGCATTCGCACTCAATGCCTCGACGCCTTGTTTGGCTCCAAGTGCAGTGAACGAGCCCGTCATGAGAAGTAAGAAGACGGTACGGATGAACAAGTCACGGTTGACGGTCAAATAAGTAATATAAGCGCCCGTGTTCATCAAATCGCGGCTTATCTGTGCGGAAAACGTGATACGGCTTTGTACGAACAGCCAACCCAATCCAAACGTCATCACTTCTGACAAACTCGTCGCAAAAGCAATCCCGGCAACCGGATCGTAAAACACGTGGATAAACCAAACGTCTAAGATGATGTTCATCAGGTTGCCACCGACTTGGATGACTAAGGCGGTGCGCACGCTCCCATGCCCAATCAGCCAGCCGAGTAGGACGTACGTACCAAGCGCGAATGGAGCGGCGTAAAGTCGCGTCGTAATATAAGTCCGAACGGAGTCGGCCATGGATGCATCCGTTACAAGTAGATGAATGGCGGTTTCGCGAATCGGGATCAGGAACAAGAGAAAACTTGTTCCAACAACAAACGCGATGACGAGCGGCCGGAACAAACTCATTTGAACGCGTGTTGCATCTTGTTTCCCGAGTGCTTGCGCTGTGAATCCGCTCGTACTAATCTTTAGAAAGCCGAACAGCCAATAAAGGGTGTTAAAGACGACCGCACCGACGGCGACTGCACCAATCGCGGTCAATTCGTCCGTGTTCGCGATTACAATCGTATCGACGACACCAAGCAGCGGCGTTGAGAAACCGGCGAGCACGAGCGGGTAAGCGATGAGCCAAAATGATTTAGTCGACACCATGCAAGAACCGACCCTTCTCGACGAAGGCGTCGCGCAATGCAATCGTGTACGGATGGCGCGAGTCATCAAACAATTCATTGCCGTTGAAAGAGTCCACGATCGTCCCTTCGGACAAGACAAGGATACGGTCACACAGTTTCGATACGACCGATAAATCGTGGGAGATGATTAAAAATGCCATCGACTGGTCGCGATGATAGGACTTTAGCATGTCGACGATGTGATGTTGCGTGATGGTGTCCAGTGCTGTCGTTGCCTCATCGAGAAGAATGAGTTGAGGATTCAGGCTAAGAGACCTGGCGATGGCGGCACGTTGTTTTTGCCCTCCGCTCAATTCACGAGGATACGAGGCCATGCATGTGTGCGGAAGTTGAACGATGTCAAACAAGTGTTCTAACTTGGCCCGTTCATCGTACGGTTCAATCAAACGAAAATGACGAAGCGGCTCCAAGATGGAATCTGCGAGCGTCCATCTCGGGTTGAACGATTCGGCGCTGTCTTGAAACACAGCTTGAATGCGTTGCCTCATCTGTGTGACTTCCCGACATGAAGCGGTCTGCCAAGACAGATCACATAGCTGAATCTGTCCTGCGTCAACCAGCTCAAGTCCGAGTATACAGCGAGACAAGGTGCTCTTTCCGCTACCGCTCGTCCCAATCAAGCCGACCGATTCGCCAGCCTGAACCGTGAACGTGACGTCACATAATACAGAGTGGCTACCATAGTTTTTCGAGACTTTTTCAACGTGTAATAACATGTTCGAGTCGTTCCTCTCGTTTTAAAATCGGTGCCGCTTGAAGCAAAGACTTGGTATACGGGTTCTCCGAGGCGATCAGGTGCTCACGATTTCCTGCGTCAACGATGCGCCCATTTTTCATGACGAGGATGTGATCGGCATAGGTCATCGCTTCGGCTAAATCGTGAGTGACCCACAGCATGCTCGATGTTTGACCGATCATCGACTTCAACCATTCGGTCACTTGCCGAGCCGTCAGCACGTCGAGCGCATTCGTGATCTCGTCCGCGATGATGAGTGTTGGTTGAAGAATGCTCGCAAGTAATAAGCAAAACCGCTGAAGTTGACCACCGCTCAGTTCGAGCGGATAGCGATTGAGGAGTTCTTCCGATAAATGAATCTCGGCCATGGCGGAGCGGATACGGTCTTTGTCGTATGCCTCGTCATGACTTTCGAACAAGTCCCGAATATGCTCATCCATCGTCAAAAATGGTGCGAACGACGTCGTGTAATGTTGTGGGATGTATCCAATCTCGCACCCATAAATGGAACACGTTTTACTGGCATCCCCAATCTCTTGGTCGTTCCAATAAATTGTACCTGTCGTCTGAAGCGTGTTGGGAAGCATCTGCAAAATCGATTTGACGAGAAGTGATTTGCCGCTTCCGCTCGCGCCGACGAGACAGACCCACTCATTTCGTTCGATGGCGAATGAGACGTCTTGTAAAAGTGGACGTTCGTCATGCTTGATAGAAAGTTGATCAATGACTAACATTACGTTGCCTCCTAACGCTTAAACTTGAAAATGACGTGTCAGTTTTGTCGAGAGTCTCGTCGACCCGATAATGGTTAACACGATACAGAACGCCGGCCAAAAAACGAGCGCCGGATTCGTTGCAAGGTAATGTCGTCCTTCACTGATCATCCCCCCCCATTCTGGTAACGGTAATTGAACACCTAGTCCAATGAAGGAGAAGGCGGAAATCAAGAGGATGACTTTTCCAAGGTCAAGACTCATGACGACAAGAATGTGCGGACAGACGGCAGGAAGGACGTGCCGGAGTGCGATTTTCGGTTTCGAAAGACCGTTCACGCGCGCAGCGAGGACGTGTCCCTTCGTGCTCTCTTGCAGGACGAGCGTGTGTACGAGTCGTGTATAGGACGTCCACTTAATCAAACTGATGGCGAGCACAAGGCTTTGAATGCTCGGACCTAGGACTCCAGCGAGGACGATGGCGAGCACCGTATCGGGAAAGATGATGGTCGCATCTGTCACTTTTGTGACGATTCGCTCCAATTTGCGATAGACGAACCCGCTGATCGTCCCAAGAATGATGCCGACCGTCGCTGTGATGAGAATGATGACGGTACTTAAACCGACCGTGATCCCGCCTGCAAGAAGGAGTCGTGACAAGACGTCTCGCCCTAGGTGATCGGTGCCGAGCAGATGATGCAGCGATGGTGAGGCAAGTCGATTCGTCACGTTCGTCGCGAACGGGTCGACCATCGATGTCAATGCATACATCACGACGAAGATTGCCAAACCGCTTATGATGAATCGGCGCTGTTTCATCGGGACACATCCTTTCGATAGAGGTGAGGCTGCAGTAAACGTAACATCACGTTGGTCACGAGATTGATACTGACGACTAAACAAGTCGTAAAGACGAGATACCCTTGCAAGACGGGGAAATCGCGGCGTGAAACAGAATCCACCATCAGTTTGCCGACCCCGGGATAAGCGAATAACACTTCGAGCACGACGACTCCTCCCATGAGGCTCGCCACGCTCACGCCGAACATCGAGATGACAGGGGGCAAGGCGGCCCGGGCGATATAGCGCGTCAGTAATTTTTTTGAACGGATTCCCCGAACTTTTGCTATCACGACGTAATCAGCCGCCATCACGTCGAGTAATGTCGAGCGGATGAGCCGGATATAGACGCCGCCAACGGCAATGCCTAAGGTCAAAGACGGTAAGACGAGGCTGTCCCAGCCGTTTCGTCCCATTACAGGGAACCATTGGAGTGACACGGCGAATACATACATCAAAAACAAGCCGATTAAAAAACTAGGGACCGATGACCCGACAATCGACAATCCGGTTGCTAGCTTGGAAAAGACAGACATTGGTCGGAAAGCGCTGATGGTACCGAGCGGGACGGCGAGCACAATCGCCACGAGGAGACCTCCGGCCGCGAGTTCGAACGTCGCGGCATAGTTGTTTTTAAACAATTGTGTCACAGGCTGACCGGTGATGAGTGAATCGCCTAAGTTTAATCGAACGATTTCAGAGAGCCAATTCACGTATTGGACCCATACCGGATCCGTGAAGCCAAGCTCCTCGCGGAGGCGGTCAATCTCGGCGACATCGACTTGCAGTTCGTCGACCTTCAATAAGTATAGGACGGGATCTCCCGGGACGAGTCGGAGAAGCAAAAAACTGAAAAAAGTGAAGACTAGAAAAGCTAGTCCCCACTCAAGCAATTTACGTGCCACGAATCGCGTCATATCACAACACATCCAAATCTTTTGTGATCATATAGTATTCGCTCTTTTCAGTGACCCACCCATGCACGTTGTCTTTCAAAGCAACATTCGTCGAAGGGTGGACTAAAAATGAGTTGATGACACGTTCATCGACATATTGCGCAATTTCTTCGGTCATTCGGTCGCGTTCAGCACGGTCGACCGTCTGATTCAAGCGGTCGATTTTCTGCGTCAATGTCGCATCTTCTACGCCACTGAAATTCAACGCGCCGTTCGGATGGAACGTGGCGTTCAAGTAGTAGCCGCCGTCCCCACGTGGTGCGGTCAAATTGCTATACGTCGCAAGGTCCCAGTCTCGTTCGGCGGCCATATATTCTTCCGGTGTGTCAATCATTTGAATATCGATTTCTATCCCGACTTGCTTCGCATCCGATTGAATCAACTGTGCGATGAGTGGTAAGTCAGGTCGTGAGCTATACGTCAACAGATTGAGCCGAACCGGCTCACCGTCTTTCATCAACACGCCGTTGACTTGCTCGTAACCGTCTTGTTTGACCAGGTCCAGGACATCTTGTCCCTCGTCAGAAGGGTAGGACGGGGCGAACGGGAACGACGGTAAGAATGGACCGACAGCAGGTGTGGCATAGCCATTCAAAATGCCGTCCACGATTTGTTCGCGATTGATGAGCGAGTCAATCAGGCGGCGCATCGCGAGTGACTGCATATGTTCACGTTCAAGGTTCATCGTCAACTGATGGACACGGAACGTCTCCGCCTTGTCGACGACGAACCCGTCCTGCTCCAACGTGTCGATCATCTCGATTTCTGGACGATAGACGATGTCTGCTTCGCCAGACCGGAGCGCCATCGTGCGCGACCCCGGGTCTTCGTTGAACGTGAACGTGACCGTATCGAGTTTCGGTTGACCGTCCCAGTATGCATCATGCCGTTCAAGTTGGATGTTCGAGCCGGGTTGGAACGACGTCACTTGATAAGGGCCGGTCCCGACAGGTATTTGATCGATGGTATCATCTGCAGTGACGTCAATGATGGATGTGTTCGGATGGACGAGTTCATTGACAAGTTCTGGATAAGGGACGGTCGTCTCGATTAGGAGGCTCGATGCTTCCGCTGTAATCGATTCGATGCGTAACGCGCTGCGTAACCCTGTGTTTTCTTCGATGGAACGGTCGAGTGACCGTTTGACGGCCTGCGTGTCGAGCGGTTTCCCGTTATGGAACGTCACGTCTTCTCGTATGTAGATGCGCCACGTCGTTTCGTTCACTTGTTCGAACGATTGTGCGAGCCAGGGGTCGACCGATAACGTCTCATCGTTCAATTTAAAAAGCGTCTCTGTCACACCGGCCCGGAGCGGAACGTAACTTGAATCGCGGTGGGGGTCTAGCGACTGAGTTGAGAAGTTATAGACGAAATGTAAATGCCGATCGTCTTGATTGGAATCGTTGCAAGCCGTTAAAAAAAATAGAGCGATAGTACATATGAGCGGAACTACATATTTCATAGAGATGACATCCTTCTTTCAAATTGTAATGATTACGAATTACATCATAGCGTAATTATTACGATGTATCAATGCGTTATTTTTTCCTCATAATGAATTAGATGAATTAGAGAACGGTAGGTCGATGAAATCTTAAAATATATTGAAAAACTTAGAAATTTAAATTCAATTATTTTGAGAACGCATCTATAATAATAAATGCCAAGTTATCCATTCTTTACAATTTCTTGGCGAATTTATTTATATGTATTGGAGACACGCAACATGAACATCTTATTCAGTTTGGTTTATGCCCTATATGTCACGTTTTTATATGTGTTCCCGTTCTCGCAAGAGACACCGTACGAGACGGCCGGATATTTTGCCACGTACGACCGACAAATCGATAGTTGGGAGAACACGGAGCTGTTTGAGTCGCTCGGTGTCGACCTTGATTTGAACATGGAGCGTGTTATGCACGACGCACCGATCCAAACGTTTTGGACGGATGTCACGATAGAAGATGAGGCGTTCGAAGGTTACTCGTCGATGATGATTCAAGAACCGATTCAAGGCGAAATCATCCACGCCGAGTGGGACGCACCAATTCCTGACGTGACAGGTAAAATCGTCGTCTTGCCGATGACCGACGCGTCATTTGAGATGCGAGAAGACGCTTACGAGATTGACCATTACGGTGAGGTCCTCAATGATGAGGCGGCGAATCGCTACTTGTCGAAATTGAAAGAGGCGGGAGCGGCTGGCTACTTGATCACCCCACATAAAGATGCACCAGACGAGTTCGGATTCGTTTATGTGTCGGCCGCGATTCGTCTCGCTGGGACCGGCATTGGAGCCGATGCCGCCGAAGCAATCACCGATGGTCAAACCGTGACGATTGAGCCGTTCGAGACGGAGAT
Organism: Exiguobacterium sp. SH1S21; assembly: GCF_004337175.1. Taxonomy (NCBI): domain Bacteria; kingdom Bacillati; phylum Bacillota; class Bacilli; order Caryophanales; genus Exiguobacterium; species Exiguobacterium sp. SH1S21. The sequence continues at coordinate 66,321 of NZ_SJUY01000004.1, forward strand.
GGTTTACACTGAATTCGTTCAGGCGGGGACGACCGATGAAGAAGTCATCGTGATGGCACGGCTCGATAGCAGCGGGTATGGTGACCACGCGTTGATTGGCCTCGGTGGTGCCTCGATTCTGTTTCATGTCATTCAAGCGATGGATGGCATGAAGACGGATGCGACGATTCGCTACGTGTTTTTAAATGGGTATGGTGAAGGATATGAGGCGAGCACGCATTACCTCGGATTGTTAGAGGGACGTGGCATGACGCCGAGAACCGTCATGTTGCTCGACTTAATCGGGACAGGTGACACGGATCGATTCCTCAAAACGCACGGCATGACGTCGTACCCGTTTATGGATGATGTATCATTTGAAGATGTCGAGGTGAGAAGTTTAGGGGTGTCAATTTTAGACGAATATCGACAAGCCGGTATCGACGTCGTCTCGTTGAACGATTCAATCACGGCAGACCAGGACGTCTTCACCAAGGACGACACAATCGATCGGCTCTCTGACGAAGCGATGCTCGAGCACGTAGAATGGGTGGTCGAGTGGTTGAAAAGGCAATAAGCTAATCTTGAACTATAGACGACACATGGTCTGCAGTCTTTTTGTTCACATGACTCCTTGGGGCGAATGATTAGGCAGCAAGCTGATCAAGAGATGAAAAAAAGGTTGTCACAGTAATGATAAGAATGATTTTCGCCAAGGTAGTGGACGCATCGTAACCTAGATGAGAGTCGTGTCAATCACATAGAAGAAACGGAGAAAACATGAACGTTTACTTTGAAGAAATCAAAGACGTTTACTCAGCATTTGGTTGGAAGGGCAGAGAGTTAGATTCTCATTTAGAAGACGACCTTAGACAAATAAGCGCTTTTTGTATTGTGGGGGAAATGTTACTTTTCCCAGAAGAAATCGAGCAGTTCAAAATCAAATGTGAGGAATTGTTTAAAAATCATTTGACGAACGAGCTAAGTCATATGCGATACAAACTCTACTTGATTGCCTTGAAACAGAATGAGTATAGACAAACTGAAAAAATCTTTCATTATTACAAGCTATGGAAAGCTCTCGAGAATGAGATGGATTGCAGTGGCTTTACCTCAAGAATTGAAAAGTTAGTGTGGAAGAATGGAGAGGCTTTCTATGTCGGAATCTCAGAATTCAATGCCGATTTTTTGTTACCTGCCATAAAGCTCGCAAGTGGCTATTCCAACCACTATGGCATTGTCTTGATAAACAAATCAGAAGACGAGTCGTCTGAACAACTAATGGACAAATTGTTAGAGGAAGGAATCAATAATCATATACAGTTCGATTTCTCGAAACTAGTTCCCTTACTATGTAGAAAACATTACAGCGTGTGTGTTTGGGGAAGTTCGAGTGAAGAGCAACAACTAAGCTGTTTTTATATGAATCACAAGTGAAAGTACATGTGAGTTGGCGGAGCGGGTCAAACATGTCATTCAGTTTGAGAGCGGCATGTTTATCGCAAGTGAAGAACATATGTTGAAAAGCGTTCGCGGGGACGAACCCCATACAGAAGCTGAGTTGGGATTTTAGTTGAACCACTCGATGATCGAAATTAGAGTGTTTGAATTTCAATGTTTCGAGATATTCTTGCGGGATGGAGATGAGTAAGTGTCTTAACAGTGAATTCTTTCCTAATGAATAATTACATAATAATGGAAAAATGGTATGCTTGTTTATAGTGATTGAAGTTTAAACTAAAAATGTAAGGGTGATATGAATGAGCGATAAAATTCAAGTGCTCAAGTTATCAATGCTCGCGATTATAGCGATTAGCACTGGTTATATCGCATGGCACATTAATGAGCTGATCAACGCATTAAACGGCATTTCATTCGCACTACAAGCATTGAACTAAGCCATTTCTATGTATTGAACTGAACTTCTAGACCAAAAGGACTTCCGCATATGCAGAAGTCCTTTCGTGATGACTACACGTACTTTATGAAGCATGAATAGAAGAAGAGAAAACTAAAAAAGTTCCATCGCTCGCAGTACAAGAAACAGATGATAAACCGTTGGAATAAACGTAATCAACAAACCAATCCATTTCATTCGCTGTCTGAACTGTAAGAGGAAACCGATTGTCCACAGTGCAAACCACAACATAAAGTACCATCTGTATTCTGGCGTATCCGTTTCCGCAAAAACCGCTCGGCCGACAGTTAACCCAAACGAATTGACCAAAACAAACGTGCCTGAGAGAGCATTCCAACTGTGCCTTACTATTTTTTCAAGCATTCTCGTAATCCTTTCTGTAAATGAGATTGAATTGCCGATAAAGCATACTACTTCATATAATGAAGTGGGCATAGGTTCTTAATACTACATTTCGACAATTTGGAATAATTAACCTTTTAGTTTGGTCGGATTTGTATAGCGGGAATTCAATTCATTTCTGAACTCAGTCCCGAAACATCGAAGGATCAGATGATGACGCCCTTTACTTTTACTCGATACGCGTCGCGATGTCCGGTATGATGAAAGAGGAGGCGATACAATGGAACGAGCTATGAAGATTAAGATGAACTATGGTGAGTTAGCCGGGACGTTATCATTGCATGACGGGCAGCGAAAGACGGTCGTCATCTTGAGCGGGAGCGGGCCGAGTGACCGGAACGGCAATGTCGGACCTGTCCAGTTCAATACGTATAAAAAACTAGCCGACGCGCTATATGGCATGGGCGTCAACGTATTTCGGTACGACAAACAAGGGATTGGGGAGTCGGATGGTGACTTTAATAAAGTCGGACTCCATGACTTGGTCAACGATGCGATCGAAGTCGTGAAAACGATCCAACGGTTGCCTGAAACAGGCGATGTCTACGTGCTTGGCCATAGCGAAGGGGCGGTCATCGCCCCGGCCGTTCAACTCGAGACAAATGCGTCCGGATTGATCCTACTCGCCGGCTTCAACGACTCGTCGAAACAGATGTTTTTACATCAAGCCGACGCGCTCGCGTCCGAGATCGGGCGCGTGAAAGGGTTGAAAGGGATGTTTTACCGGTTGACCGGCGTCCCGAAAAAAGTCAGACAACGGCAAGACGATCTGCTCGAGCGCTCGCTCCGGACGAACGTCGCTGCGTTCAAATACCGAGGCCAAGTCGTCAACGCCAAATGGATTCGTGAACATGCGTCGTATGACGTCCGAGAACGGCTCGAGCTCGTGCGCGTCCCGCTGCTTGCCATCACTGGTGACCGTGACGTACAAGTCCCGCCTGAACACGTCCATTCACTGCGGACGAAAGGCGATGTCGACAGCTATATCATTAAAGATATGAACCACCTGCTCGTCGAACGGACGAGCCCGCATTCACTTTTAACGTTGCACAAAGAATATCGTGAGGCGATCGAGGCCCCGCTTCATCCACAGCTGTTACAGAAATTGAACGATTGGTTAATCAAATAATGAATAACAGTCTAAAACGGTCACTAGTTGACCGTTTTTTATGTTATAATTGTGACAATAAGATAAAAAGTGAATGAATTTGAATGTTTTTGATTGTTTTTTGAATGTAAACGCTTTATATTAGAGATACGGAGGGAATACGATGTTAACGAAACAACGACATCAGATGATTTTGCAACGGTTGTCGGAACAAAAGATCGTCAAGCTGAAAGAGTTGGTCGAATGGATGGGGGCGTCAGAGTCGACGATCCGCCGTGATTTGACAGACCTTGAGGTCGAAGGCTACCTTGAACGGGTTCATGGCGGGGCAACGCTCGTCGTTCGCGCTGAAGACGAACCGACGTTCGAGGAAAAACGGGATCGGCACGTCGATGAGAAAGTCGCGATCGCACGGAAGGCCGCGACGTTCATCGAAGACGGGATGTCCGTCTATCTCGATGCCGGGACGACGACACAGGCGATGGTCCCTTACTTGACAGGTAAGAAAGTCATCGTCGTCACGAACAGCCTCCCGATTGCCAACGACTTGTTCGATCTCGACATTAAGACGTTCGTGATCGGCGGCGAGTTGAAACGTTCGACGCAAGCGCTCGTCGGCTACAACGCCCGCGAGAGCATGATGAACTATCGGGTCGATGTCGCTTTTCTCGGTATCAACGGTGTCGACCTAGAAGCCGGTTACACGACGCCTGACCCAGAAGAAGCCCTCGTCAAAAAGACAGCGATTGAACTAGCTCGGGAAGCCTACATCTTGGCGGACGATTCAAAATTCGGGAAACGTTCGTTCAGCCGAGTCGCGCCCCTCGAGGCGGCGACACTCATCACGATTAGCGATGCACCGTACGTCAGTTCAGTCCAAACATTAACAAAGGTGGTGAACGCCCAATGATTTACACATTAACACTTAATCCATCAATCGATTATTACGTCACTTTGCCAGAAGTCGTCTTAGGTGAGGTTAACCGCATCCAAGAGACGACGCAACGGGCCGGAGGAAAAGGTATCAACGTCTCGTTCGTCCTACGTGAGTTTGACGCCGATACGGTCGCACTAGGATTCATCGGCGGGACGACAGGTGAGTTCATTAAGAAAGCGTTGACGGACAAGGGTGTCGAGACCGATTTCATCGAAGTCGATGGCGAGACCCGAATCAACGTCAAGATCCGGGCGAAAGAAGAGACGGAATTGAATGCGAGTGGTCCTGTCATCTCGGACACGGAACTTGAACAGTTGACGGCACAGTTCGAACACGTCCAAGCAGGTGATATCGTCGTCTTGGCCGGAAGCATCCCTAGCAATCTGCCGAGCACACTTTACCGGACGCTCGCTGAGAAAGTTCGAGCGAACGGAGCCGACTTCGTCGTCGATACGACAAAAGAAGCGATGCTAGAAGTGCTCTCGCTCGAACCACTCATGATCAAACCGAACCATCACGAGCTCGGTGAACTGTTTGACGTCAACATCGAGACGTTTGACCAGGCGCTACCTTACGCTGAACAGTTAGTCGAGCGTGGCGCCAAAAACGTCATCGTCTCGTTCGCAGGAGACGGAGCGATGCTTGTCAACGGTTCAGGCGCCTATACGGCGAATACTCCGAGCGGGAAACTTGTCAATTCGGTCGGATCGGGCGATTCACTCGTCGCCGGTTTTGTCGCCAACATTTTAGACCATGACGCAACCAAGGCGTTCCGCTATGCGGTCACGACCGGCAGTGCATCTGCTTATACGTTTGGCCTCTGTACGAAACAAGACGTGGACCGCTTGGTCGGCGAAGTCGACGTCACCCCACTATCACGATTGGAGGAAACAACATGAACATCACGGACCTACTCAAAAAGGACACGATCCAACTGAATCTCCGCAGTCGTTCAAAAGCGGACGTCATCGAAGAACTCGTCGACGTGCTCGACCGGGCCGGTAAGCTATCGGACCGGAACGGTTATCGCGACGCCATCTTGGCCCGCGAAGCGCAAAGCACGACCGGACTCGGTGAAGGGATTGCCATCCCGCACGCGAAGACGAAAGCTGTCAAAGCACCCGCGATCGCCTTTGGTCGCTCGAGCGGGATCGACTATGAAGCGCTCGACGGTCAAGACAGCCGCTTGTTCTTTATGATCGCTGCAGGCGAACACGCCAACAACGAACACTTGGAGACACTCTCGAAATTATCAGTCTTCCTGATGGATCCAAAATTCCAGGAACGTCTCTATGCGGCAACGTCTGAAGACGATGTCATTCGCGCGATCGAAGAAAAAGAAGCGGCCGAAGCGGCACCTGTTGCCGAAAAATCAGTCAAAGCGGACGCACCATACATCTTGGCAGTCACAGCTTGCCCGACCGGCATCGCACACACGTATATGGCAGCAGACAGCTTGAAACAAAAAGCAGAAGCGATGGGTGTCGACATCAAGGTCGAGACGAACGGCTCGACCGGCGTCAAAAATGAATTGACGGCAGCGGATATCGCCAAAGCGACAGCAATCATCGTCGCTGCCGACAAGGCCGTTGAAATGGAGCGGTTCGCCGGAAAACATGTGATCGAAGTTCCGGTCGCGCAAGGCATCCGTAAACCGGAAGAGTTGATCAACCGGGCCGTCAAACAAGACGGACCTGTATACAAGGCATCAGGCAAGTCTGGAGCTTCGCAAGATCAACGCACTGGGATTTATAAGCACTTGATGAGCGGTGTATCGGCTATGCTCCCACTCGTCGTCGCTGGTGGACTGTTGATCGCCATCAGTTTCTTCTGGGGCATCAACTCGGCTAACCCAGATGACCCGTCGTTCAATGAATTTGCTGCCCAATTAAATACGATTGGTGGAGCGGCATTTAGCTTCCTTGTCCCGATTCTCGCCGGTTTCATCGCGATGTCGATTGCCGATCGTCCGGGTCTCGCACCAGGTCTCGTCGCCGGTTTGCTCGCTAGTCAAGGTGGCGCTGGTTTCCTCGGTGGACTCATCGCCGGTTTCCTTGCTGGTTACGTCGTCCTTTTCTTAGTCAAAGCACTCGCAAAACTTCCGGCCTCGCTTGAAGGGATCAAACCGGTCCTCTTGTATCCGTTGCTCGGTTCGTTCATCTCTGGGATGATCATGTTACTCGTCGTCAACCAACCGATTGCAGCGTTCATGACATGGTTGATGGAAGTCTTGAACAGCATGAGTGGTGCTAACGCCATCTTGCTCGGTGTCATCGTCGGTGGTATGATGGCCGTCGATATGGGCGGTCCGATCAACAAGACAGCATACGTGTTCGGTACGGCGGCACTTACAGCCGGAAACCAAGAAGTCATGGCGGCCGTCATGGCAGGTGGCATGGTGCCACCGCTTCTCGTCGCGCTCGCGTCAACCGTGTTCGCTCGTCAGAAGTTCTCGAAACAAGAACGTGAAGCTGGTAAGACGGCGTACATCATGGGCGCCTCGTTCATCACAGAAGCGGCTATCCCGTTCGCTGCGGCCGACCCGATCCGGGTGTTGCCGTCAGCGATCCTCGGGTCAGCGATTGCCGGTGGCTTATCTGCTTTCTTCACCATCCAATTGCCGGCGCCGCACGGTGGGATCTTCGTCTTCCCATTACTTGAAGGAGCTGGAAACGTCGCGATGAGCATGGGTCTCTACGCACTTGCGATTCTCGTCGGAGCACTCGTCGGAGCACTCCTCCTCTCGTTCTTGAAAAAACCACTTACGACAGCGACGGCAGAGCCAACGCGTGATGTCGCTTAACAAACTCGACCGTAGGGATTCCTACGGTCGTTTTTTGTCAAATGATTGTCAGTCGTTTCGAGAAGATGTGTGATTTCGATTCGGTGATTTGTGGTAAACTACTTGTAAAACTTAGGATAGGAGGGGGTACGGATGCAAATACGGAAAGCTGAGCCGAAAGACGCTTACGGGATCGCACGCGTCAGGGTCAACGGTTGGCGAACGACTTATCGGGGGATCGTTCCGACTGAGGTTTTATTAAAGCTCTCTTCTGGCTCGATCGAGTGGTCGGAAAAAATCCGAACTGCCCTTTCTAACCGCGAAGTCAGCGGATTCGTCGCCATAGTCGATGAGGAAATCGTTGGTTTCGTTTTGTATGGGGACGAGCGGACGGGGGACTATCCGGACCATCCGAACGAGATTTACGCGATTTACATTTTAGAAAACCATCAACGGAACGGAATCGGCTCACTCTTACTCGAACGCGCGGTCCAAACGATGTCTAGCCGTGGTGTTCTCATCTGGGCGCTCGAGCTGAACCCGCATCGGGCGTTTTATGAACAGCGCCAAGGACGAGTCGTCGATGCGAAAGAGCGCTTGTTCGGCGAACTCGCGTTGCGCGAAGTCGCCTATGGCTGGACGGAAGCGACCCATGATGCGATCATCGGGGCATGAACGGACGCGACGAAACTGTCGCGTCCGTTTTATTTAGACAACACACAAATATATAGCAAAATAGGTGACTACATGAACATGTATAACATAACCAAATATCATCCTGAAACGAGAGGGAAGATTGACGAGTGGACGGAAATCTCGGACATCGATCAAACGTTTGAAGGTGTCGTCTTCACGTTGGAGGAATATCTCCGCATGGAGTCTAATTACGTTAAAGCGATTGAGCGAATCATGGGCTATTTAGGAGTGAAGACATTGACCGTCTCCTATCTTGAGCGACGTGACTATGCGTATCGAGCCTCTTCGAAATGCGCGTTCAATGCGCTCTATCCGATCCGGATGAGAGACCTTCGCAAAAAAGTGAAGCTAGGGAAGGTGCTGTCACGAGACCAAATCCCGAACATGCTTCGCCTCATGTTAAGGAATACGCTTTACGCCGAGTTAGAGTATAAAGTGAATGAGTCAGACGAAGAATATAGGTTCAAAGTGTTCTTTGGGTACGACTATATGATGGGCGTCCATTCGTTGAACGATTTGTCGCCGCTGCGAGACGAGTTGTTGCATTTGGATATGTATCTCGAAGATTGATGCAGAGGTGACACCTAAAAAACGATTACAAGGTAAGGGGAGGACGATGTTTATCTTTTCTCCTTATCCATTCCGTTAATAGGGTTTAAATGGTAAAATTTATAAAAATAAGAGTCGGAAGATTCCTGATTTTATAACGATATCTTACAAAAAGGTGCTGGCTAAATGCATAACTACACTCTACTGGAGAGAGCCCTATTTTTATCGCCTTCCCTCAATTTCGAGAAGCTGAAAAAAGAGATGGATGGAAAGACTGTCCTGATTACTGGAGCGAGTTCAGGAATCGGCAAGGAGTTCGCCTATCTATTAGCGAATACAACTGCGCATCTGATTCTGGTGGCCCGCAGAGAAGCCAACATGAACGTCATGAAAGTCGAAATCGAAAAAGCTACAGCCAGTGTAACGGTATTCCCGGCAGATTTGCGCAATGAAGAGGAACGAAAAGGATTGCTGGTATTTCTTCATCAATTAACGGACGGAGTGGATGTTGTCGTCAGCAATGCCGGAATCTCCATCAACCGTCCAATTGCCCAGTCGCTGGATCGTTACCATGACTTCACACGTACCATGGCGCTTAATTATTTTGCTCCGGTACAGTTGTTGCTATCGCTCATTCCAGTGCTTGCGAAAAAGAACGGGCACATCATCAATGTCTCCACCATAAATGTGTTGCTATTCCCTATACCTCACTGGGCTGCCTACCAGGCGTCGAAAACCGCTTTTGATACGTGGTTGCGCTCGGCGGAGCCGGAACTGAAAATCAAAAACATTGCCACCACTTCCATTTATCTTCCTCTTGTGAAGACACCAATGATTAAACCGACACTTGCTTATCAGACTTCCCCTGCCATGTCACCGGGTCACGTGGCGGAACTGATCGGACACGCCTTGTATACGAAAAGAAAAGTTTATAAACCGTGGTGGCTGATTCTAGGTCAATGGGCTTCAGTTATTTTCAGATCACCGTTATCGTTTATCGTCCTCAGGTTATTAAGAAAAAAGGAGCGTGAAAGAGGCGATGTTTAATTTGCTGAAAATATTGTCGCAGCTCAATTTTCTTTCCCCATCAAACTTAGGACGTCTTTGCTTCGCGATCCGTCAAAACGGTGTAAACCTTATGCTTCTTTTTTCATTGACAGAAAAGACGAGAGGCCAAAAAACAGCTCTGGTGGATAGTCGGGAAACACTCAATTATCAGGAGCTGCAGAAGCACTGTGAAAATCTCGCTTATCTTCTAGCAGAGAGGCATGGGATTTGTAAAGGACATAAAGTGGCATTCTTCTGTAAAAATCACGCCTCCTTCGTGCAGGGCATTTTTGCTGCTTCGCGGCTCGGCACAGATATATACTTGCTCAATTGTTCCATGAGTCAACTGCAGTTCAATCGGCTAGTGCAAGAACATCACTTCGACTTCCTGATTTACGACGAAGAGTTTAGCGGATTGATTGAAAAATCGTCTTACCAACATTCAAAAATCGTCAGTTATCATGAAAAAAATGAATCCATCAACAGTTTGTCGGATTCGGCTCTACATAGAAAAGAAAAATTGACGGCCTCTTCCAGCGGAAAGATTGTGCTGTTGACCGGTGGCACCACTGGAAAGCCCAAACAAGCGATTCACCGCCCATCCCTCTTTAGTTTCCTGGATCCTTTTGCTGCTTTACTGAACCGACTGCAGCTGCCAACGTACAGCACTGCCTATATTGCAACGCCGATTTACCATGACTACGGCATCGCTGTCCTGTTATCATTTTTTGCTTTGGGGAAGAAAGTTGTCATTCAGGAGAGCTTTGATGCGAAAAGAGCATGCGCCCTTATTCGGCAGCATCAGGTAGAAGTTGTCACAGTAGTTCCTTTGATGGTTCATAAAATGTTGAAGCACGATAAAGAAGCGCTCGGTTCTCTAGCTTGCATTGCGTCTGGAGGTGCAAAACTAAATCCGGTTTTAGTGGATGAAGTAAACAATCATCTGGGAAATATCTTATACAATCTATACGGAACTTCGGAAGCCGGCTTGAATATCATTGCTACACCTGAAGATTTAAACTATCATGCAAACACGCTTGGAAAAGCAATTTCGGGAAGTCAATTGCAGGTAGTAGTGGATGGGAAAGAAGTTGAAACCGGCAGTATTGGGCAATTTTGTATTCGGAATAAGTGGTCAATGAAAAACAGCCCAAGCCTCTGGATTCAAACTGGCGATATCGGATACCGGGACGAGAACGGCTATTATTTCCTGTGTGGACGAACAGACGATTTGATCATTTCAGCCGGCAACAATATCTATCCGTCGGAAATAGAAGTTGCTTTGTGCACTCATCCGAGTGTCGAAGACGTCGCTGTAATCGGTATAGAGGATGTCTACGCTGGCAAAATTCTGAAGGCATTCGTACAGCTGTATTCTGATAAAAAAATGACTGAAGAAGCACTTTTAAGCTGGTTACGCACACGAGTGGCAGCATACCAAGTTCCTCGAGAAATCGCTTTTGTTGAGGAGTTGCCTTATACACCGGTTGGAAAGCTGGACAGAAAACAAGTTCAAACAATTACTCGTGTCGAGGGCTAAGTAATTGAAAAATAGAGCTATAAAAGATGTTGAGAGTACTTTGATCACGGGTGAGGAAGTGGAACTGAACGAGGCAATCATCGAGTGGATGAAGTGTTGCGCTTAATTTGACAAACTGTCGAATGAAAAGGTTTTCAATTGACAAAAATAGAAAAACGGTGACGATTTTTTGTCTGGGTTATCAAAAAAGACCCGATTCTAGCCGATACATAGGTTAACGTAGCGAGAGGTATTCTCGGGAATAGGGGTTATTTATGAAACGGACGAAACAACGAGCCATCAGCATTAAACAAAAGTTGATCACGATGTCATTGCTCTTATTATTGATTCCATCGTTATTGATCGGCTTCGTCGCCTATTACCAGGCGAAACAAAAAATCACGGATCAAATCATGCAGTCGGCGCACGCGGGTGTGGAGCGGATGAATGATGAGATCACGAACCTGATCGAACCAATCGAGCGCGATGTCGCCTTTTTTGCGGGGCGGATCGACGAGTCGCTCTACGAAGAAGGGGAAGACAACCTTGGGTTAGAGGAAAAATTAGTCGAATATTTAGCGACCCACCCGAAAGTGACGAACATCTATTACGCATCCACTGAAGGCGCGATGACAATCTACCCGACGCAAACATTACCGGATGATTACGATCCCCGGATACGACCGTGGTACGAAGCAGCAGATGGTGCTGGAGGGGACGTCGTTATCACGGACCCTTACGTCGATGCGTCATCAGGTAAAATGATGGTTACGCTATCGCAGACAACCGATGACGGTCGTGGCGTCATTGCGGTCGACGTCGACGTTGACGATATCGCTGAAGTCGCGACTGGCATTCAAATCGGGAAAGAAGGCTACGTCACGATCCTTGATGCGAACCAACAGTTCGTGACGCATCCGACATTTGCTGCCGGTGAGAAAGGTGAAGGAGAATGGGTTGGACCGCTCTATGCAGAAAATGAAGGACGTTTCTCATATGAGTTTGAAAACAAAGGGAAACAGATGGACTTCATGACGAACGACTTGACCGGCTGGAAAGTGGCTGGAACGTTGTACGATGAAGAAATCACCAACGAGACGGTGGGTATCCTGTGGACGACCGTGGGCGTGATTGCTGCGATGAGTCTTTTGGCCTCAATCATCTTATACTTCATTTTACGCTCGATCATTCGACCGTTGAACCGTTTGACGACGGGCGCGGAACGGATTCAAGCGGGAGATTTGACTGAGGAGATCGTCGTCGACTCGAACGATGAGATTGGCCGGGTCGCTGAAAGTTTCAACGGAATGACGGCGTCGCTTCGCTCGATCATCATCAACCTCGATCAATCGATCGGACAAGTCGCCGCCTCATCGCAAGAACTGATGGCCAACTCGGCACAGAACACGGCCTCTTCAGAACAAATCGCGGGAGCAGTCCAGCAGATGGCGGCCGGGGCCGACGATTCGAAACGTCAGCTCGATGACAATGCCGTCTCACTCCAAGCAATCACAGCAGGCATCATGCGTATCGCTGAAAGCTCGACAGACGTATCGGAACTGTCTCGTGAGACGGCGATTGAAGCGGAAGATGGCACCGCAGCTGTTACCCATAACGTGTCGCAAATGAAAGCGATCGACACATCGGTCGAGACGTTCGGCGCAGTCATCCAGTCGCTCGCCCACCGCTCGAATGAGATCGGAAACATTGTCGATGTGATCAACGGCATCGCGACGCAGACGAACTTACTCGCTTTGAACGCAGCGATTGAAGCTGCCCGCGCCGGTGAGAACGGGAAAGGGTTTGCCGTCGTCGCGAGTGAAGTTCGGAAGTTAGCAGAACAGTCACAGGACTCGACGAAGCAAATTTCGCAGTTGATTGAGAACATCAAGCAAGAGACGGAGCGGTCTGTCACGTTGATGAAAGAAGTATCGGCCCATACGAAAGCAGGTCTTGAGACGACCGAGAACACGGCGGAGCGTTTCAAGAAGATCATGTTACGGACGCAGGAGATGACGCCACGGATCGAGGACGTGACGGCCACTGTCGAAGAAATCGCGGCGAACGTCGAAGAAGTATCGGCTTCGGCGACGCAAATCGCTCACATCGCCGATGAGAACTCGAACGCCTCGAGACAAGTCGCTGCAACGACAGAAGACCAACTCGGTTCGATGGAGGAAGTGTCGCAATCCGCGAAAGCACTCGCCGATATGGCGGAGGAGTTGCAAGAACTCGTATCACGATTCAATGTATAAACGAAAGGCAGAGCGGATCCGCTCTGCCTTTTTGGTACACTTCGATTCTTCTTAGAGTTCATATCATCGTTTGCTCGACACTTGGTTGCGGCCTGAGTTTTTTGCCACGTACAGCGCCTCGTCCGCGTCTTGAAGTGCTTGTTCGACGGACTTTCCGCCATCAAGCGAACTAACGCCGAACGAACATGTGACGTGCGGGACCGGACCGAACGGTTCGTCGTTGATTTTTTGACGTAACTTGTCGGCCAACTGGATGCCATCAGTAAGTGTCGACTGCGGGGCGACGATTAAAAACTCCTCGCCGCCCCAGCGACCGATCGAATCGGTCTTCCTTATATTGCGGCGGAGCAATTGAGCGATCGAACGCAACACGAGATCGCCGGTCGGGTGACCGAACGTGTCGTTGACGAGCTTGAAGTAGTCGATATCGAGCATGATGACGGAGGCAGGTGCTTTCGTGTCGACCGTATCTTGGACAGCCGAGGTCAGGACGTCGCCGACTTTTTTACGGTTGAATAACTCGGTCAACGGGTCGAGTGACGACAGATGCTCCATCCGTTCTTCATAACGTCGCTGTTCGGTCGTGTCTTCGATGACGCCGACCCCGCCGTCGATTCGGCCGTCAGCCTGAAAGCTGGGTGACATCGTCGTCCGGACGAAACGGGGCTGTCGATTCGGAGGGGTATACCAACCGGCTAAACGGACGGTCTCGCCTGCCAATACACGGGCAACGGCACCGTATAAGTCAAACGTTGAGGTCGTGCACCGTTCAAACGTCGAGCTTGTCATCGGGACGTCCCCGAGTAAGTCGACAAATGAATCGTTGTAACTGATGATGCGTCCGAACGTATCGAATGCAAAGAGACCGATCGGTAACTGGTCCCACGAGGAAGGATCGGGTTTCATGGTGTGGGTGTCTTGGTGAATTCGTTCTTGATCAGCCATAGAATGACATATGCGCGAACGCATACTTCCTCCTTTCTTTAACGAAACGAGAGTTTAGGACGTTCGTACTGATACTTTATACCCTTATTTGGAAGAATATTAGCTAAAATATGATAAAAATAAGCTGAAATCTAGAATCTGTCGGCTGATGGACATAAAAAAGAGACCGCTGGCGCGATCTCACAACGGTCATAAGATTGGGCTGAGCAACCGTGACACACCTTCACGCATACGAACGGTCCACTTCCGGCTCGCATAGTCGTCGACCGTATAGCGCCGACTGACGGCGACGTCCGACTCGAACAACGAGGCGAGCTCAAGAGCGACCCGCTCATCGTAGATGATGGCGTTCACTTCGAAATTCAAGCGGAAGCTGCGGGCGTCCAAATTCGTCGTGCCGACGGTCGAAATTTCGTCATCGACGACGAGCGTCTTCGCGTGCAGGAAGCCTTCGTCGTACATATAGACGTTCGCCCCGTAATCGAGCAGCTCACCGAGGAACGATAGTGACGCCCACATGACGAACGGATGATCCGGTTTTCCGGGAATCATGATGTCCATCTCGACACCGGAGAGGAGTGCCATCTTGCAGGCGTCCATAAAGCTCGTATCCGGGATGAAGTATGGCGTTTGGATGATGACCCGCTGCTTGGCAGACGCGATCATTTTGATCATCATATTCTTCAAGTGCTCGGTGTCCGAGTTCGGTCCGCTCGTCACGATTTGCATCGGTGACTGCTCTTTAATATCATGGTGCGCGAAGCAGAACGAGTTTTCAGGGTCGTGATGCTTGCTCCCCGAAAAGTTCCAGTCCAAGATGAACCGGTGCTGCAGGTGGTAGACGACGTCCCCTTCGACCCGGAGGTGGGTATCGCGCCAATAGCCGAACTTTTCGACGAGGCCGAGGTATTCGGTACCGACGTTAAAGCCGCCGACGTAGCCGATCTTCCCATCGATGATGACGACTTTTCGGTGGTTCCGGTTGTTCAACTTGAAATTGATCAAGCCGAACGTCGGTGGGAAAAAGACACGGACTTCACCGTTATGCGCGATCAACTCCTTAAAGTCTGAATCGCGGAGGCTGCGCGATCCGACCGCGTCATACAACAGCCGGACTTTGACGCCCGCTTTGGCGCGCTCGATCAACTCGTGGATCAATGCCTTCCCGAGGGCATCACGCTGGATGATGTAGTACTGGATGTTGATCTCGGTCTCGGCGCTCCGAATATCGTCCATCAGCGCCTTGAACTTCTGTTCACCGTCATGCATGATGGTCGACTTGTTATGGACGCTGATGAGTGACTTCGATGAGCGCAAGTTCATCTCGATCAACTGTTCGTACTTCGCAAACAGCGGTTGCGAGAGGGCGGTCTCTTTGCGACGAATCTGTTCGATTTGACTCTCGACTTGCAACGAATGAAACGATCGTTCCTCAACACTCAAGTTAAAGAAGTTATCTTTTTTAAGCTGTCTACCGAGGAACAAGTAGATGATAAATCCAAGGATCGGTAGGAAAAATAATACGAGCAACCAGGCCCAGGTGGCACCGACATCGCGGCGCTCCGCGAAGATAACTGCTAAAGCGAACAATAAATTTAACCCGAGGACGATATACAGCCCCCAACTGATTATGACCGACCATTCCATGCGACCCACTCCTAAACGACAAATTGTGCAACTAGCTTTATAATACCTCAATCGAGGGAATAGTATGCTAGTGAAAAAATAAGGGGGAGACTGAGATGAACTTGAAAGTGGATTGGCAACAAGGGATGGCGTTTCAAACGACGACTCCTTCCGGACATAGCATGACGCTCGATGCGGCGGCGGATGTCGGGGGATTGGATACGGGGCCACGGCCGACCGAGATGTTGCTGCACGCCACGGCGGCCTGCACGGGCATCGATATCGTCTCGATTTTGCACAAGATGCGCCTGCCGCTCGAACGGTTCGGTATGGAAGTCGATGCGGTGCGGGCGACCGAGCACCCGATGCGGTTCACGACGATCCATATTTTATATGTACTCGAAGGGGAGATGCCGGAGGAACGTGTCCGCCGTGCCATCGAACTGTCCGTCGACCGCTATTGCTCGGTATCGCATAGCTTGAACGCGACTTTGACGTATAGCTATCAATTGAACGGGGGCGACGTCATCCCGTTCCGATGACATCGCTCAAGCAAGATGGTTGAAATCGGTCGAACGTCTCCGTTATATTGGTATTTCAAATACTGCATAAATAAAGGAGGACGTTATGATTCGACTCGCGACGAAACGCGATGCTAAACACATCGCGCACCTAATCGAACAACGAGCCGTAGCGCTTAATGAAACAGGAAGTGACCAGTGGACGGAATATTTGGAGCTAGATTTGTTAGAACGCGTGCGAACCGACATTGCGACGGGAAGTGTGTACGTGTATGAACAACATGGCTTTGTCTTGGCCTCGATCGCCTTGCTTCCTCCGGATGAATGGGATCACAATTTATGGGAAGATGGCGAGCGCGGTCAATACATCCATCGCATCGTCGTCAGTGAGCAATTGAAAGGCCGTGGCGTCGGTCAACAGCTGATGCAACATGTGCTCCGCGAAGCCGATGGTAACGAGCCGATCCGTCTCGACTGTGTCGCCGACAACGAGTTTTTGAACGAGTATTATCCACGTTTTGGTTTCGTTTACGTCGATTCACGTAACGGATACAACACGTTTGAATATGGTTTGGATGAAAGTGTCAGTGCGTGAGGGGTTAATGTACCCCTTTTTTTGTTACAATGAATCATGAAGAAACAAAGGAGGAATAGATATGATCAACACTATATTGGTCGGTTTCGGCTTCTCGGCGACGACGTTCCACCTGCCATTTTTGACGACGCTCGAGGAATTCAACATCACTGGGGTCGTCTCCTCTAGACCGGATGACGTCCGTGCCGTGCTCCCTGACGTGGACGTATACGCGACGCTCGAAGAAGCGATCGCGACCGATGCGACGCTGTTCGTGATCACGACACCGTCGAACTTACATAAAGACATGGTAACGGTGTGTCTCGACGCAAACAAAGACGTCCTCGTCGAGAAGCCTGCGTTCCTAACGTCTGAGGAAGGGGAATCCCTCATCGCCCTCGAGAAGACGCGTGACGGGATCGTCAACGTGTTCCACAACCGACGCATGGACGGAGATTTCTTGACGGTGGCGTCACTGCTCGAATCAAACCGAATCGGAAACTGGAAAGTGTATGAATCACGCTTTGACCGGTTCCGTCCGCATGTCCGGGACAGATGGCGTGAGAACGCAGGTCCTGGGTCTGGTATTTTGTTCGACCTCGGCAGTCATTTGATCGATCAGGCGCTCGTGTTGTTCGGCGAACCGGACCACGTCTCAGCAGACGTCATGGTCCAACGAGACGGCGGACAGTCCGACGACGGCTTCAACGTGACGCTACACTACGGTGAGAAGCGCGTCTATTTACGATCGAACCCGTTCGTCGCCGTTGAAGCGCCTCGCTTTGAAGTCCACGGTACGGCAGGCAGCTTTATGAAATACGGTCTCGACCCGCAAGAGGCCGCGCTCCGAGACGGCACGATCGAAGCGGGTGTCAGTGAGACGGGGACGCTCGTTGTAAATGAGCCGCAAACGATCGAAATCGAGCCGGGGCGTTATTTGGCATTTTATCGCCAGCTCGCTGACAGTTATTCGACGCGACGGCCGGTCGTTTCCCTCGAGGACGCTTTGTTGACGACGCGTGTGATCGAACTTGCACGGCAATCGTCTCGAACGCAAACAACATTATCGTTTGAATAACGAAAAAGCAGGAAGTCCGCGAATTGGACTTCCTGCTTTTTCATGCGGCTTCCTCTTCCGGATTTGCCATCTTTTCCGTATTTCGAACGATCGGGAAATTGCTGAACAGTTTGCTGCCGACGAGACCGGCGATGATGCCGACGGCGAACACGATGATTGCCGTCACCGTCACCGTCTGCCAGTCATTAAAGCCATACATGACGAGCAGTCCCGGGATACCGGCGGCAGACCCAGGTGCGTTGTTCACCATTCCGGTCATCGCGACGATGAGTCCGGCGATGGCACCACCGACAAAGTTGACGCTATAGATTGGGATCGGATTCGCCGAGATGAGGTCGGCTTGTGTGAGCGGTTCGATCGCGACCGAAAGTTGGTCTTTCTTCGAGCCGATGTTCAATCGCTTAAAGAGTAAATAGTTCATCGAAATCGACGCCGTCAAGGCGAGGGCCGCGATTGCCATCGGGACACCGGTCAGACCGAGCATCGCCGTGAGCGCCATCGAACTGAGCGGTGATGTCGAGACGACCGTGACGATTCCGCCAAGGACGAGTCCCATCACAATCGGGTTTTGCGTCGCTGCGAGCTCGATGACCGCTCCGATTTGAGCGAGCGTGTTCGAGACGAGCGGATCGACACCGATGGCGACGAGACGGGCGAGCGGTGCCATGACGATGACGTAAAAGATCATGTCGACACCGGCCGGAAGGTGACGGTCGAGCTTGCCGCCGAGTAAGGCGAGGACGTACCCTGCGAAAAAGCCGGGGAGAATCCCGAAGCCTGACACGGACAAACCGAGCATCAACGCGTAGACCGGGTTGATGCCGAGCGCAATCGCGACAAGTGCCGCTGCCGCAGGTCCCGACAGCGCACCGGCAGCTTGGCCGACTTCTTCATATAAAGGGAGCGGCAGTAACCCACCGATCGCGTAGGCGTTGAACGCTTCGACGAGGAAGCTCGCGATTGCGGCGCCGGCGAGTGCTCCCATCGCTTTCATCCCGAACGGTGCTTTGTAACTGAATAACGTGAACAAGGCGAGAATCAACAGCAACAGGGCGATCCCTTGAATAATGACCATACGTGTACCTCTTTCTCTCTGTTTTATTTTCTCTATAGTTAACCATTCAGACCGTTATGTAAAGCCATTTCATCCATCTGACACGACTTTTTTGGATGGGAGCGTTTTCAAATGGAAAACGAGACAAATGTGAACGGATTTTTTGAAAAAGTTGTGAAAATGTGTCGTCTGATGTGTCAGGAAGCCGTGGAGTGGGAACATAAAAGAGATAGATTTTCATATAGGATCGACCAAGGAGGAGTAGAGATGCAAATGGAGAACAAAAATTGGCACGCACTCGAACCGGAAGAGGTGAGGAGTAGTCTTGAGACAGACGTAGACAACGGGCTGTCGAAGCAAGAAGTGTCGAGTCGGCAAGAACAGTTCGGGAAGAACGTTCTGCCGGAAAAGGAAAAGACACCTGAAATCATAAAATTTTTGAGACAGTTCAATGACATTCTTGTGTACGTCCTGATCGGTGCGGCCGTCGTCACTGGCTTTTTAGGTGAGTATATCGATACGATTGTCATCGCGCTCGTCGTCACGATCATTGCTGTCGTCGGATACTTGCAAGAAAACAAGGCTGAACAGGCGCTTGAAGGGATTAAAAAACTGCTCGAGACGAAAGCAAGCGTCATCCGAGACGGCAAGCAGATTCAAATCGAATCGAGCGAACTCGTCGTTGGAGACCTTTTGGTGCTCGCCGCCGGTGACAAAGTGCCGGCCGATGCGCGAGTCATTCTAGCCGAGAAGTTCAAAGTCGAAGAATCGGCTTTGACAGGTGAAGCGACGACGGTTGAGAAGAAAATTCAAGTCGTGGCGGAAGATGCTGTCCTCGGTGACCGGAAAAACATGATTTATTCAGGAACGAGTATAGCGACGGGCAGTGCGAAAGCGATCGTCACGTCGATCGGTGAAGGGACGGAGCTCGGTCAAATCAACGCATCGATCGCTGAAGTCGAGACGGTGAAGACACCGCTCATCCGTCAGACGACGAAATTCGGTCAAACGGTCTCGATTGCGATCCTTGTGATCTCGGTCATCATTTACGCGTTCGGCTACTTTGTACGTGATTTCGATCCAATCGAACTGATGCTGACAACGATCGGGTTAGCGGTCGCAGCGATTCCGGAAGGTCTCCCTGCCGTCATCTCGATTATTCTCGCACTTGGTGTTCGTAACATGGCCGAGAAGAAAGCAATCGTTCGTAGTCTACCGTCCGTCGAGACGTTAGGGGCGGTCTCTGTCATCTGTACCGATAAGACAGGTACGCTGACGAAAAACGAGATGACCGTCAAGCAAGTCGTCACGGCGAAGCACGATATCGAAGTGTCAGGCGGCGGATACGCTCCAGATGGTGACCTCGAACAAAACGGTCAACCGTTCGACCTCGATGACGACGAGTCGATGATCGATCTGCTCACGGTCGGGAAGACGTGTAATGATGCCCAATTGTATGAAGAAAACGGCGAATGGGTCATCAATGGCGACCCGACAGAAGCTTGCTTGCTCACGCTCGCCGAAAAAGCGGAGCGACCGATTGAACGGCTGAAAGTCATCTCGAAAATCCCGTTCGATTCGGAGTATAAGTACATGGCGACGCTCGTCGACTATAAAGATGAGCGGATGATCTTCATCAAAGGGGCGCCAGACCGCCTGTTCGATATGGCTGAAGATACGGAATTTGACCGCACCTATTGGGATGAGAAACGTAAAGAGATCGCCGACCGCGGACAACGTGTCCTCGGTGGCGGATTCAAACGGGTCGATCGCTCGAAAGAGACGGTCGACCATGAGGACGTCCAATCCGGTATCACGTTCCTTGGTTTGTACGGAATCGTCGATCCACCACGTCCAGAGGCGATTGAAGCCGTCGCGGCGTGCCGCGACGCCGGTATCCGCATCAAGATGATCACGGGTGACCATAAAGACACAGCCGTCGCCATCGCCCGTGAACTCGGCATGGAAGTCGAAGGCGCACTTGAAGGGAAAGAATTGACGAACATGTCGGACGAGGAGATCAAAGAAGCATCGGTTCATAACGATGTGTTCGCACGGACGAGCCCAAATGATAAGCTGCGTCTCGTCAAAGGATTGCAGCAAAACGGGCTCATCACATCGATGACCGGTGACGGTGTCAACGATGCCCCGGCCTTGAAACGGGCCGACATCGGTGTCGCGATGGGTATCAAAGGGACCGAAGTCGCAAAAGAGGCGTCGCAGATGGTCCTCGTCGACGACAACTTCAAAACGATTTACAACGCGGTGCGTGAAGGCCGCCGTGTATACGACAACTTGAAGAAGACGATCTTGTTCTTGCTCCCGACGAACGGTGGACAAGCGCTCCTCGTCGCGATGAGCATCTTGCTCGGTGCCGCGGCACCGCTCAGCCCGGTCCAAATCCTTTGGGTCAACATGGTCGTTGCCATCACGCTGTCGCTCGCGATCGCCTTCGAACCGCTTGAAGAGAGCACGATGAAACGTCCGCCGCGTCCGGCGAACGTCCCGCTGTTGAGTCGCTATTACGTGTTTCGGATCATCTTCGTCTCGATCTTGATCGGGGGAGGCAGCTTGATCATCAACTACATGTTAGCCGACTTTGATTTCTCGACTGCGAAGCTGCAGACGATCACACTCAATACGATCGTCATGGCCCAGTTGTTCCACTTGTATAACTGTCGGACCGAACTCGCTCCGGCGTTTAACCGCCACTTTTTCGATAACAAGATTGCGTTTATCGTATCGGCACTATTGATTGCACTTCAACTGTTCATCACGTACGTGCCGTTTATGCACACGTTGTTCGGGACAGCGGCACTTGATTTGAATGATTGGATCTATCCGGTCGTCTTCGGTGCCATCGTCTTCGTCATCGTCGAGATTGAAAAAGCGATCTCACGTCGTGTCATCGGCAATAAAGACATACACTGATGTTTCGACTCTTGATCGATGTGGAATTAGTCCACTATGACAGAGGAGGGATGCTCAATGAAACGTGACGAATCGCAACCTGGGGTTCACCCAGACCCGATGCCGGACGATGAGTCTGATCCGGCGAAAAAACCGGCTCCGACGCAACATCCAGATCCAGACCCGGAAGAAGATAAAGAGGAGTCATAACGCACGTCGATGACTCGAACGATAAAAAGGCGACTTTCCCATTCAATCGGGAAGGTCGCCTTTGCTGTTGGTCACTTTTTCGGTGCGACCACACGATACTCGTTCATTTTATCAAACTCTTTTTCATTGAAGTATTCGACGACGACGAAGTCACCGACCGGGCATTCCCACCGATCTTTCGCGACTTGGCACTCTTTGAGCGTCACTTTCTCGTCAAACATGTCGAGCTCTAACGTATCTTTGAGGAATTGTTCAGCCTGCTTGTCGGCGATTTTGAAGTACTCGCTTAGGATGACGTCTTCTCCCTTGTCGTTCGTGTGTGTCATTACTTTAAAAAATCTCATTGGATTTGACCCTTCTTTCTCTAGATAAACTCTCGCTCTAGTATAAAGGAAAGAGTGGGTTTTGGGAAACCCACTCTCAAGTACAACATCAAACCACTTTCGGCCGTCGCGGCGGCGCCTCGTTGAACGGTTGCTTATGACGAATGATGAGCCAAAACAATAGACCGAATAACGGGATGTACGGGAGCGGCCACAAGCTCATCTTATAGCGCTTCGCATCCCGGGTCATCAATGTCATTTGGACGAAGGCGAGCAAAAAGAAATCGACCGTCATCGTGCGGACGAATTGATTCTGTTCGACGTATGACCAATACTGTGCGACATTCCCAGTCATCGCGGCAGCGATGAATAAACCGATCGTGACGAGGAGCAACACGACCCCGAGCAGTCTCGTTGGCAACGGCTTGATTGGCGTCGGGTAGGGCGACTGCCGTGCGAACGCGAGATACGGAGCGATGATGAATCCTCCGACGACGAAGCCGGTTGCTGCCGGTAGGAGCGGATTCGGCCGCAGTTGGTTCACTTCCGACCAAAGCAGCGGGAACAGCGCGAGCGGGTAGACGCCTAGCACGCTAAAGAGGGACAAAGAATATCCTTCATAGGCATCGGTATTGTATGTCAGGAAGTCGAGCAAGAACCGGCTCGAGAACGGGGTATTGGGACCAAGTAGCGCGATCGCGATCGCGGCGGCCCAAGGAATCAATAAAAATTTTCTAGTCATGGCTACACCTCTAATCTGTCTCTGTTGTCATTAGTATACCCTGTTATCGGACGAACAAAAAATGAGAAGTGTCTGACGACACGTTCTCATTGGTTCTCTCTTGCATAAGCTTTGATCATCGTCACGAGCTGTTGGGCTTCTTCTGAATTCGCTTCAAGACGGATCCCGTAATCGTACATGCTTCCTATTTGACTTCGGTGACGGACGTGACCGGTCAACTCGATTGACTGGAAAAGCGGGACGAGGTCGAGCACAACCTGAACTTTCAGCCCTTCCGACAGCGGGAACAAGTAGTCGCAGCGCAACTTCAAGCCGTGGGCACTAATGTTGAGCAACATGCCTTCACCGTCATGTAACTCCTTGTCTTCCCATACGAGGCGGTAGGGGATAAAACGGGGGTTCGGTAAAATGTAGCGGAACGTTTCTTGTCGGCGATAACGCATCGGTTCACCTCATTTCTCTTCTAGATTATCGGTTCGATTCCACCATTTTTGAAGCGTTGGACTGCCAAATTTTCGGGAAGCACGGTTTACAGAATCGTAAGCGCTTTCTATAATGAGGATAAAGGTTTGGTTTAAGGAGGGGATCGCGTGAACGTGTCTGATTTACTCCGACGTTACTCGATTGACGAACCAATCATCTATGTGAAGAACCTGCACGGGCAGTGGGTCAAGCTCGATCATCTGCCGCCCTACACCATACTTGAGGTCGAGACGACGGACGAGACCATCGAAGCGCTCGCTATCGACGCTTACGTGGCGCTCACTGTTTGTCGGGAGACGTCGTCGCTCGAAGATGCGCGGCCTTACGCGGTGCGTCTGCAAATTCGAGAAAAAACCGCAACCCGTTGAGGTTGCGGTTTTTTTATTAGGCTGCTTTTTCCGTCTCGTCGTCTTGTGGTTCGGTCCGTTTCGCATAATACATAAAAGGCGTGGCCATCCAAGCGATGATGAACTTCGCGACATACGTCGTGACGAAGATGTTCCACCAGATGTCCCATTCCATTCCCCAAAAGGCGATCGTGCAGAACGTGAGCGTATCGATCAACTGTGAGACGACCGTCGAACCAGTCGTCCGGAGCCACAGTTTCTTCTCGCCCGTCTTCGCCCGAATCTTCGAATAGATGAAGACGTCGAACAATTGCGAGACGAGGTAAGCCGCGAGACTGCCGAGCGTGATGAGCGGGAGCATCGAGAACAATGCCTTGAAGCTCTCATGCATGTAGAGCGCTTCTTCGAACGGTTCGTAAAGCAAGGCGAACTGCATGAGTACCGTCGAGACGATCAAGATGAAGAAGCCGAGCCAGACGCCTTTGCGGGCGGCGTGACGGCCATGTTTCTCGTTCAAGATGTCTGTCGCTAAATAAAGGGAACCGTAGACGATGTTCCCGAGTGTGAAGATGAAACCACCAATCACAATCTGCTGCGTCACTTGGATGTTGGCGACGACCGAGGCCATCGCGATCCAGGCGTACAGTCCGACCCGTCCGAACAGTTTATAGCTGAGGACGAGCAGACCGAGCGTGAGCAGGGCAGAAGGGATCCATAACCATTCATTCAGCATCTGTCATGCTCCTTCCAAAAAAATCATTCAATTCAACTTTTCAAGTTTATAGAGGAACCGTAAACGTGTCAAGACAGTTCACATGATTGATTAGACAAAAAAGCGACCTCTCCCGAATGATCGGGAGAGGTCGAATCAGTTGATGCCTCCGACGAGAATCGAACTCGTGCTGCAGCATTACCATTGCTGAGGTCTGCCACTAACCTACAGAGGCGTTACAACTAGTATGTTACACAGTCTCGATTGAAAATTCAAGCTTTTTTAGAATAATAAGACCCCCGTTCTTCTCTTGATGAGAAGGGCGGGGGTCAAACAAATCATGCTTACTTCGTCCGGACCCAAACAGCTCCAGCCGAATTGTCTTTCGCTTCGCCGACGACGTCGACGACGAGTCCGTATTGTGGAAGCTTACGGCCCGCATCCGGGATGAGCGAGTTGATGTACGTATTGGCGTCGTTGAACTGCTTCACGCCAGATTGTGCCTTGTAGTCGTAAATTCCGCGACTCGGAGAATCGAGGTACCAAGCGAGCGTTTTGTCTAAACTGAACGCGGCGTCCGCGATTTGGTAGCGCGTGCTGCCTGAGACCGTCTCCGCTCCGTTCAAGTTACCGACGATCGCCTCTGGATGTGAGTCGACGACTCCGAGGAAACCTTCACCCGGGTGGATACCGACCCAGTTGTCCGAGAACGAGTCGTCGGCATACCAGACGACGAGACCGGTGTTGTACTTGACGCCACGGCCGTTCAAGAGACCTGTGTCAGCACCGGCGTGGTTACGCCATTCGAGGTAGTAGTAGTGCGGTTTTGTGTCATAACCGTCCGACTTGGCGAAGCCGTCAAGCGTGACCGCCTCAGCACCTTCCGCGTCATCTGCGAGAAGCGTCTGCCCGCCTGACGTGATCGCCAAGTTGTCGAGGGCGAATCCTTCAAGGGCGAGACCGCCATCTGTCACGTATTCGAAGACGATCTGGACGTCTTGACCGGCGAATTGTGACAAGTCGTACGATTTGTTCACCCAAGCGCCGTTCGTCGACTCGGCGTCATTTCCGGTGTTGTCGTCACCGTAGACGTCAAGGACGACTTCTTTGCCGCCGCTCAGTGCTTTGACGTACAAGTAGTCGTAATCATATTCGATCTCGAACCGTGTATCGAAGGCGAGTGTGCCGTCAGCACCGAGCTTGACGCTTGGTGTCACGAGTTCGGTGTGCAAGTTATCACCTTTTGTCGAGTAGTAGTAGTACTGTCCGAACTCAGGTTCAATACCTTTCACTTTCTTGTCCGGAAGGTTCACTTTCAACAACCCTGGGTTGTTCGATTTCGTCACCGATTGATCGAGCTTCGAGACGAAACCTTGCTCAGTGATGTCTTCAAGGTCGACTTCTGTGATGTTAGCCCAGTTGCCGCCCATCAGCTTTTGGAAGTATTCCTTGTTTTGTGGCGAGAAGCTCGTCGGCTCCGTTCCTGCCACTTTACCGGCCCAGCTGCCGCCGCTCATGATCGACCATGATTGGACCGGTTCGCCTTGGCCTGTGTACTGCGTGTCATATTCGTCAGGAAGACCGAGGTCATGGCCGTATTCATGGGCGAATACGCCGACCGCTCCGTCTTCAGGTTGAATCGTGTAATCGTATGCTGCCATTTTACCGCCCCAATATGGGACGTCAGCCGTCGTGTTCTCCACGCCATATACGCCATCCAGTACCCAACGGTGTGACCAGACCGCGTCGTCACCGAGGACACCGCCGCCCGCTTCTTGGCCGGTACCAGCATGAATGATCATCAAGTGGTCGACCAAGCCGTCCGGTTCGTTGAAGTCGCCGTCACCGTCGAGGTCATACAAGTCATACTCATCGTATTCGGCGAGGTCCATTCCTGAGGCGACTGCCGCGTTCAACGTGTCCTTGACGAGTTGACGGGGACCTGGACCGATGTTGTCATTCCCGCCGGCCGGATTGTCACCGCCGTAGTCTTTCGCCGTACCCGGTACGGTCAACCATTCAGAGACGGTACCGTCGACCGTGTAGCTGCCACCGGACTGTTCTTCATAATACTGTTTGAACGTCTGAACTTTCTCTCCGTTGAACAGTTCGAACGACTCATCACCGAACATATAGTTCTCATAGTGTTCTTTGCTGAAATTGTCGCTATACATATAACCGGGATCTTGGACGACGTTGTTATGTTTGAAGTCGCTATACTCGACGAGGAGTACGAGCACTTTGTCTTCACGAACCGCACCGTTATAGCCCGTTGCTTTGGCCGGATCGACTTTGATTTGGCCATTCGGTTTGCCTTTTCGATAGTTGGCTTGCCCTTTTTTCGCTTTGTCGAGGAGACGTTTCGATTCTTTTTCGAATTGGTTATGTATCTTCTCTTTCGCTTTCGCCGCTTTGTCATTCAATTTGTCATCATGTTTGTGATCGTGGGCATCTTGCGCTGTACCTTGTTTCTTTTTAATATACGCGTCGACGGCTTTCTGTCGCTCTTTCGTTGAAAGCCCTTTTTTGATGACGCCACGCTTTTCGAGTGCTTTGGCGAGACGATCCTCATCGATGATGTTGTGATCGAATGGGGCAGCATTTGTTGCGGTTGGTAACGGTGAAGAGGCAAGTGGAGCGGCACCGACGGCCGGGATCGCACTGACGCTCATGACCGATGTCAGCGCGACGGCGAGCGTCGTACGACGGATGGAACGTTTTTTCATTTGGACTGACCTCCTGTGAAAATAATGGGAAATTGTGTGAGCTTGATGTAAACGTTAAACTTGTGTCTGATTAATGTCAATATTCAGAAAATAATAATTATAAAAAAAGGAAAAAAAAGAGACTTTCGTCCCGATTAAGTCAAATTACCTAATCCGAACGAGTCTCTCAGTCGATATATCCATAATGGAACTTCGAAGTTTTGCGTGAAAGTCGCTTAAATCCATACTTTTCGAACGCCGGGCTCTCATAATGTGCTTTTAGGACAATTCTGTTTTTCGCAACGCGTTTGGCTTCTGAAATCAGTTCATCTGACAACTGCGCTTCGTTTGCCAACGCTCGTAACGGGTTCAGATGAACTGATTCTGAGATCGTTTTTTCGAACATCGGGTCGAAATAGACGACCTCAAATTCGTCATCCGCACAATTTTTCAAATAAGTGAGGGCGTCGGTCCAGACGACCTCGATGCGTCGCATCGCTTCATTCAGAGCGTTCTCCTTCTCTTCCCAGACCGACATGCCTTCTTTGACGAGTGTCGCTGTGATGAATTCGCTCTCGAGGCCGACGACGTGACCGCTCGGACCGACGGCGTGGCTCATGACGATACTGTCGGAACCGAGTCCGAGTGTACAATCGAGCACGCGGTCTCCGAGTTGAAGGTCGGCCGCATCGATCAGTGGGTCGTTGCCATCACGAAGCAGTTGCTTGACACGGAAGACCGAGCTTGATGGATGGAAGAAGAACGGCTCTTTGGCGCCGAGCGGCGTATACTCAACGCGGCGCTTATCGAAAACGAGGACGGCGGCACCATACCGGGTCATCAACGTCTCGATTGAATGCTTTCGCCGCGAGACGAACGGCACATCGTGTAGCAATGAGTGTTCATTTGCTTTGTGAATGATTTCTTCAGTCGGTCGTAGGCAAGTTGTGACGATATACATCATTTAATCTCCTTATTTAAAAAATGAGACGCGGTGGCGTCTCATTTTTTCTTGCTGAGTAGATCTGACAACTCATCGATGAGCGCCTTGTTCGAGGCGAGTTCTTTCTTTTTCTCATCGTTCGGGTTGATCGGGCGTTTCGAGCGGGTTTGGAGCGCTTCGAGCGTCTCATCAATCGATGTTTTGAGCGTATCACGATCTTCCGGCTTAAGTGACGCTTCTTGTGGGCTCTCACCACTCGCATCAAGTTCGCGCAGTCGTACCATCAATTGTTTTGCTTCACGATTCAAATCGGATAACAATCTGTCAATTTGTTCCAAACGAAGTTTGATACCATCACGTTCTGTGAACATATGTTTCACCTCTTTTACGGTTTAACCACAAGGGTCTCTTCTTGTTTACTTTACCATAATTTTCGGAAGACGAAACTACCGGGAATATATTCCATTTATTTTGACTTCGGGAAACACTGTTTCTCTATGCCCACACGAAGAACAACTGGTATACTAACTTAGCTAAAAAGGAGGTGGGCGGATGCATTCAACAAATCATCCACCAAAAGCGCTCAAAGGAGCCATTTTATCAATCACGACTTATTTAATTTTATCTGTCCTCAAAGTAGTCTTCGGCTATATTTACAATTCGGAAGCCGTGCTCGCTGACGGTTTCAACAATACGACCGACGTCATCGCATCAATTGCCGTCTATATCGGAATCCGTGTGGCGGCGACGCCGCGGGATGCTGAACATAAGTATGGCCATGCGAAGATGGAGACGATTGCGGCGCTCGTCGCTTCGCTCATCATGGTCGCGGTCGGGGTGTTCGTGTTATTGAACAGCATCGCTAATCTGCTCGCCGGTGTCTACGTCGAGCCGAACCCGCTCGCTGCCGTCGTCGCGTTCTTTAGTGCGATCGTCATGTACGGTGTCCATCGCTACAATTTGAACTTGGCGAAACAGACCAAATCACTCGCTCTGAAAGCGGCCGCGAAAGACAATTTGGCCGACGCCTTGATCTCGATCGGTGCGACGCTCGGCGTCTTGTTCGCTTACTTTAAGCTTCCGTGGATGGATACAGTGCTCGCGGTCGTCATCGCGGGGCTCATCATCCGGACGGCCATTCAAATCTTTCTCGATGCGACGCATCAACTGTCTGACGGGTTCCCGCCTGATCTCGTCGAGTCTTATGAAGAGACGATCCAACATTTTGATACCGTCAAAGAAGTTCGGGAGATCAAAGGCCGGCACCTTGGTAATCACGTCATGCTCGACGTGACGATCGCCGTTGACGGTGCCTTGACCGTCGACGAGGCTCATGTGCTTTGTGACGATATCGAACGGGAACTCGATAAACATCACGCCGTCGATTCGGTTCACATTCATATCGAACCGGTCTGATTTAGGTTATCTTTTGCGCTTCATGATGCGCTTCGTATATAATGAGTTTGGAAAGACGTTGGAATAACTGTTAAGGAGGGCACGGGATGAAAATCGTGCGTCAACCTATTCGCCAAATCGATGAGATCGAATACGAACATTTTCAGAAATATGGTCAAAGCTCATACGGCATGTCGGCCGAAGAACTAAAAGGTATTTTTGTCGAGATGGGGGCCGAGCATGTGTACATGGCCGACGAACATAGTTATGGCGAGGATTTTTACTACGACCTCGTTCAAGACGGACAAATCGTCGGTAAAGTACTGCTTTTCAAGCTAGCTCGCGTCTATCAGCTCGATTTGATGGTGTTTGACCCGTATAAAGATAAAGGCTATGCGACAGAAGGATTACGCCTTGCGCTCGAACAGTCCGATTTAAAAGACGGTCACACCGTCCGCGCCGGCATCCCGCCGACGAGTCCGCATCAAGAAGCGATGCGTCGCGTCCTCGAACAGAACGGCTTCGAGAAACGCAACGGACTTTACTATTTAAACTTTAAAAAACGATACGTGATGAACCACTGAACTGACGGCGTCTAGCGCGTCAGTTTTTTCGTATGGAGGGTTTTTGGATGAAACAAGTGACGATTAACGACATCGCTAAACTCGCCGGTGTTGCCAAAAGTACCGTTTCCCGTTATTTGAATGGGGGATCGGTCGGGAAGGCGACTCGTGAGAAAATCGAGCGGGTCATCCGTGAGACGAAATATGAACCGAACCAGTTCGCCCAAAGTTTGAAGTCGAAGCAGACGAAGATGATCGGCGTCATCGTCCCACGTCTCGATTCGTATGCGGCTTCAAGGACGATGATGGGAATTGATGAACGCTTGACCGAGCATGGTTATCAGATGCTCGTCGTCAATACGGCCCAACAGACCGAGCGTGAGATCGAGCAACTGTATAACTTGGCCAAGCAAAAAGTGGCCGGCATCATTTGGCTCGGGACGACCGTGACGCCAGCGCATCTACAGGCGATCGAAGCGATTCAAATCCCGGTCCTGTTGATCGGTCAGCAGCACGATAGCGTGCATAGCCTCGTCTACCCGGACAATGAGTCGGCTTATGCGCTCGGGCAACAGTTCATGGAGTGGGGGCACCGGGACATCATCTATGTCGGAGTGGCAGAGGATGATATCGCCGTCGGGCAAGCCCGTCGTGACGGATTTTTGAGAGCGTTCAATGAAGCTGGCGCCATCGTCCGTTCGATGACGACGACGTTCAGAATCGACGACGCCATCCCGATCGGTGAGCAGCTCGCGACCGACGTGACGGATGCGACGCTCGTCGTTTGTGCGACCGACAACATCGCGCTCGGTGTCTTGAAAGGTTTAGCGAACGGCGGCAAACGAGTGCCGGACGACATCTCGGTCAGCGGTTTCGGTGGGTACGATTTCACAGAAGTATTGCATCCATCGCTGACGACGGTCCACCTTCCATATCGGCGGACTGGTTCTCGTGCGGCTGACATGATCCTCCAGTTGCTGACAGGTGAAGCCACCCCGATGAAAACGTTCACAACTTTCGAATTAAAATTGCGAGAAAGCGTTGACATGTTGAATTAAATCGTTTACATTTGTGTTGCGGAACCGGTTCCGCAACATTTTTTATTCGCTTTTGGAACCGGTTCGATAAATGATACGAAGCAATACATTCAAACATGGAGGTGGACGGATGAACACCGTACATTGCATTGGTGAACTATTGATTGATTGGGTTTGTGAAGACGCGTCGAGCGATCTCGTCAATGGGACGACGTTCGTGAAAAAAGCAGGTGGCGCACCGGCGAACGTGGCCGCCGTCGTCAGTAAACATGGGGGACGCTCAAGTTTTCTCGGACAGGTCGGAGCCGACCCGTTCGGACAATTTTTAAAACAGACGCTCGTCGACAACGGCGTCGGCGTCGAGAATTTGGTCGAGGCAGGGGATACGACGTTTGCCTTCGTCTCGATTCAAGCGGACGGGGAGCGCGACTTCACGTTCCGTCGTGGGAGTGACGGCGACTATGCGTTCGAAGCGATCGACTTGACCGCGTTCAAGCCAGGTGACATCGTTCATTTTGGTTCAGCGACGGCACTGCTCGACGGTGAGTTGAAGAATGCTTATTTCAAACTGTTACAGTTCGCCAAGCGTGACGGCCTGTTCGTCTCGTTCGATCCGAACTACCGGGACGCGCTCGTCACAGACATCGACGCATTTAAACAAGACTCGCTCCACTTTATCGCGGAAGCTGATTTTGTGAAGTTGAGCGAAGAAGAAGCGCAACTTTTGACCGGGCATGACGATTTAAATCAAGCGGTCGCGTCACTTCTCGAAACGGGCGCGTCACGGATTGCCATCACGCTCGGCTCGCGCGGGACGTTGATCGCCACGAAAGACGGCAACAACGTGATTTCGTCGGTGAAAATTGACAGCGTCGATTCGACGGGAGCGGGTGACGCCTTCGTCGGTGCCTACTTGTATCGCTTAGCGACACTCGGGGTCGATGACGCTCGTTTACTAAAGGATATCGAATATGCGAACGTGACCGGCGCGCTTACGTGCACCGCTTACGGCGCGATTCCGGCCATACCATCACAACAACGTGTGCTTGAAGCACTAGGAGGGAAACCAGTATGAACTACAGACAAGAAGCAGAAGCGATTTTAGAGGCGGTCGGCGGGAAAGACAACGTCGCCGCTGCGGCCCACTGTGCGACCCGGCTCCGCCTCGTCCTAAACGACGAATCGAAAGTCGACGAGAAGAAACTCGACGCACTTGACGTCGTCAAAGGGACGTTCTCAACGGGCGGGCAGTATCAGGTCATCATCGGCCAAGGTACAGTCAACAAAGTGTACGCCGAATTCGCCGAATTGACAGGTCTCGGTGACATGTCGACGACTGACGTCAAGTCGGCCGGGGCGAAGAAAGGTAACCCGCTCCAACAGTTCGTGAAGATGCTATCTGATATTTTCGTACCGATCATCCCGGCCATCGTCGCCGGTGGTCTCTTGATGGGGATCAACAACTTGCTCACAGCACCTGATTTGTTCTTCGAAGGCAGCTCGCTGATCGACCAGTACCCTGGTATCGCCGATCTTGCCGCGATGATCAACACGTTCGCCAACGCCGCCTTCGTCTTCCTACCCGTCCTGATCGGGTTCTCCGCCGCCAAGCGGTTTGGGGGTAATCCATACCTCGGCGCCGCGCTCGGGATGATCATGGTCCACCCGGATCTCGTCAACGCCTACGCACAAGCGACGGTCGGTGACATTCCGGTTTGGAACATTCTCGGCTTTGAGATTGAGAAGCTTGGTTACCAAGGACAAGTGTTACCGGTCCTCGTATCCGCCTATATCTTATCGAAACTTGAAATCAACATCCGTAAGTTTATGCCGGCTTCACTCGACATCTTGCTCACACCGCTCCTCTCGCTCCTCATCACGGCGTTCGTCACGTTCGCCTTCGTCGGACCGATCACGCGTGAAGCAGGTAACTTGATCATCGATTCGCTCGTTTGGACGTATGATTCGCTCGGATTCTTCGGTGGTCTCGTCATGGGTCTCTTGTACGCCCCAATCGTCATCACAGGGATGCACCACAGCTTCATCGCCATCGAGACGCAACTTCTCGCAGACATCGCGCGCACAGGTGGTTCGTTCATCTTCCCGATCGCGGCCATGTCAAACGTCGCCCAAGGTGCGGCTACGCTTGCCGTCTTCTTCTTGACACGCGATAAGAAGATGAAAGGTGTCGCTTCGGCATCTGGTATCTCGGCACTACTCGGTATCACTGAGCCCGCCATGTTCGGGGTCAACTTGAAACTACGCTATCCGTTCATCGCGGCCATCATCGGCTCAGGGATCGCCTCGGCGTTCATCGTCGGTCGTGAAGTCCTCGCTGTCGCCCTCGGCGCGGCAGGTCTTCCAGGGATCATCTCGATTGCACCGGGATCAATTGTCTCGTATATCATCGGTATGGCCATCGCCTTCGCGGTCGCCTTCGGATTGACGTTCGTCCTTGCGAAACGCCAAACGAAAAAAGAAGAAGTTAAACAAGCAGCATAAGAAAGAAAAAGGAAGTGATTGTATGAGTTGGACGAAGGCAGAGCGTTACCGCTCGTTAAGTGACGTGAGTGCCCTCGAAATGGAGACGCTCCGTGCGAAGACGGCGGCTTCCCCGTGGCGGTTCGGATACCACATCCAACCGCCGACGGGCCTCCTGAACGATCCGAACGGATTCACGTATTACAACGGGGAATATCACATGTTTTATCAATGGTTCCCGCTCGGACCGGTACACGGTCTGAAGCATTGGTACCATGTCACATCACCCGATCTCGTCACGTGGACGGACTGCGGGGTGGCGTTAGTCCCGGAGACGACCGAAGACTC
The DNA here is from genome assembly GCF_004337175.1 of Exiguobacterium sp. SH1S21. Classification (NCBI taxonomy): domain Bacteria; kingdom Bacillati; phylum Bacillota; class Bacilli; order Caryophanales; genus Exiguobacterium; species Exiguobacterium sp. SH1S21. The sequence goes on from NZ_SJUY01000004.1 coordinate 100,510, forward strand.
ACACGGTGCCTATTCGGGCAGCGGCTTCGTGAAGGACGGTGAACTCCACGTCATGTACACCGGCAATCACCGGACGGACGACTGGACGCGTCACGCCTCGCAAATCATCGGCGTGCTACGAGACGGCAAGATCGAACGCCGGAACGTCGCCATCCCGGACATACCGGCCGGGTACACGGAACATTTCCGAGACCCGAAAGTGTGGCTCGAGAACGATGTCTATTACGCCATCGTCGGAGCGCAGCGTGATAATGAGACGGGCTGTGTCGTCTTGTATCGTTCAGCTGATTTGAACGACTGGACGTTCCTCGGCGAAGTCAAAACGGGTCTCGACCCGTTCGGCTACATGTGGGAATGCCCGGACGTGTTCGAACTGAACGGTCAACACGTCCTCGTCTTTTCGCCGCAAGGCATCGAGCCGGAAGGTCACCGTTACCACAACATCTATCAGTCTGGATTCTTGATCGGCAAACTCGACGTCGAAACGTTGACGTTCACGCACGGAACGTTCGAAGAACTCGATTTCGGCTTCGACTTCTACGCACCGCAGACGACCGAACATGAGGGACGTCGCGTGCTCGTCGGTTGGATGGGCTTACCGGAGATCGACTACCCGACGGACCGCTACGGCTGGGCCCACGCCTTGACGTTGCCGCGTGAACTCTCGCTCGAGGACGGATTGCTTAAACAGCGTCCGGTGCAAGCGATGACGAAGCTACGCCAAGACGAATTCGTCAACACATCCGGTACGGTGATTGAAACTTCGACACCGGACCGTTACGAGCTCGAGCTGAAAACGGACGGATCTGACTTCACGCTCGACCTGCTTCAAGTCGGGAATGAGTCACTCGTCATTCGTTATGATGCAGCGACGCATGAACTGACGATCGACCGGACGAACGCCGGTGAGCCGTTCGCGACCGAGTTCGGGACGACCCGGACGAAAACGATCGCCGTCGAATCACTTCACGTGTTCGTCGACTCGTCGAGTCTCGAATGCTTCGTCAATGACGGCGAGGCCGTCGCCACGCTCCGCGTGTTCCCGAGCGAGCTTGAAAAACAGTTGCGTTATGAAGGAGCGACTGCGAGCCTGACCGGTTGGACGTATCAATAAGGAAAAGCTGGGCTTCGGCCCGGCTTTTTTGTTGTCCTAAAAATCCGACTGTTTCATTCCTTGCGTGTGTTATTCTGGGAATAGGAAATAACTTACATATCAAACAACAGGAGACGATAGGACAATGTGGATCATATTTGGATTACTTGCGATTGCGGCGACGCTGTTCAACTTGTATACGTTCAGTGTCGGGAGAGACTACAAGCTGCCGATGGCGATTGCTTTATCGCTAACCGCATTGACGGTGTGCGCGGATTATAGCTATTTATCTGTCTGGGTCGAAGCGGAGGATTGGAGTGCGTTGGCGGATGTCGTACCTGGCATGGGGCGAGCGTGGTGGGTGCTGACGAGCATTTCGATTCTGCTGAACATGTTGCCAATCTTTTTAGAACGAAGCATGAAGAAACGAAGATTATAATTCCGAAATGCAAGTGAAACCAAGCGCTCACTTTTTGCGTATGAAAGGATAATCATAAACTTGGGAGTGATGTAATTGTGGACCGACTGTTTGATTTTATGAAAGAAGTAAGGCGGATCACGTTGCCATATGGATATGGCAGAGAACGACTCAAGGCGATTGACGCTGAAGAGATGGATCAGGTAAAAATCGCTGAGTCCTCAGGGCGGACGCGATTCAGTGAACAATTTTTAGTCGAGTTGAATCGATTAAATGACATTAAAGTGTTCGCGGACATGCTTCGAAATGCTGATGAGTTTACGGGCGAAACGATGCACAATGAACCGGATTTTGATCTCGAAATCCGTTACAAGGGCGATGACGTGGAACGCTATCAACTTTGGCTCGGAAGAAGGGGGACTCTGAGTGTGTTGATGAATGTCGCCCACACACACCTCGTCTACAGAGTACCGGCGGACGTCACGGACCGCTTGATTCTTACGCTCGGTGTTGACGACTGAGGAAGTTAATTGTGTTCATCCATGAAACCTAGCATACGCGTCTCTCGTATAGATACAAGACAACATGTGGAGGTGAGACTAGATGAAACGCCGGGATAAATGGATGACAGGTATAGCGGCCTTGACCGTCGGCTTGATGGGAGGATGCGAGACGAGCGAGCTCGTCGCGGAAGACATCGTGCAAGTCCGTATCGCTGAATCGGTCGACTTTGGTCGGTTCCAAGAGCAGGCCGTCCTCACGTACGACAGGCTTGAAGACGTCAAGGTGTTCGCGGACATGCTTCGAAATGCTGACGAACAACCAGGAATCGTGAATATGGCGACACCCGAATATGATGTGGAAGTTCGATTTAAGAGTGACGAGACGGATCGCTATTACGTCTGGATTGGGGAATCCGGTAAACCGACTAGCCTGATGAACGTGAATGATACGAACACGGTGTACCTCGTCCCGGCTGACGTGACGGACGAGTTGATTGAACTGCTTGAGACGGATTGAAAAAAGACACCTGACTAAAGGTGTCTCACGAGTTGAAGCGGATGAAGCGTTCGATCTGCTGTTCGCTCTTTCGGGCGTGGCGGCCGATCCAAATCAAGTGGCCGGGACTGTTCAAGATGGTGAGCTGGGCGTGCGGGATAAGCCGCTTCGCGTAATGTGCATGACGGACGGGGACGGCCTTGTCGTTTTTCGAGTGAACGATGTAAGTGGGGCACTTCACCCCGAGCAACGCCTCGGCGGCAACACGTTGCCTAAGATCGAACTGGGCACCGAGCCCGAACGCCATCTGGCTCGCGACCCGCTTCAATAAGAAGATATCGTACGGCGTCACTTCGTCCCGGATGACGTCGAGCGCGAGCAGACTCGTCGATTCGATCATCCGTGCTGTCGCCTCGAACGGTTGCTTTTGAATCGCTTTAAAGACGAAGTACTTCATCGCATATTGTGCCAGGATGAACGCGGGCTGAGCGACGTTTCGGCTGACGTAGTCGCGATACGGGAAGTCGACCGCGCTCGTCACGGCGGCGGCGAGCGTCAAACTCGACGCCCGCTCATTGTCAGAAGCGAGCTCGATCGCCGTCGGTCCACCTGCCGAGATGCCGTAGATGTGATAGCGATCGATGGCCATGATTTCCATCAAGCGCTGTAAGTGTCCTGCGAACTGTTGGGGCGTGGCCGAAAATGAGTACGGAGTCTCACCGTATCCAGGTCGCGATGGGACAATGACCCGGAAGCCGGACAAGACGAGACGGTCCACATGGTACGGTTCTAGACTCGACGATTGGGTCCCATGAATCAAGATGACGACCGGACCATGACCGCGGTCCATATATTCGATTTTCGTGCCGTTGACATGGGCATAGTGTTTCACAGCGGCGTGCGCCTCCTTAAATGAATTGTAATGGAAAATAACTTTATTTCATGGAAATTACATGATAATGTCTGTTTATACATCATACATATAGAGAACTGAAAGGGGATTAAACCGTGAACAACCGAGAACGGTTACTCGAGGTGAGACGGTTTTTCGAACGCCACACAGATGACAATCATCCAAAGACGTTAGAAGACTTGCTCGAATACTTATCGACAATTGGAGATACTTCTAAGTTAGCAAAAAAATCGGTGAAAGACGACATTCAAGCATTGACCGATTCGGGGTTCGAGGTGCAGGATGAGCTTGAAAAGAACGGTCTCGCCAAAAAATACTGGCATTCGGCCCGTCTATTTGAAATTCACGAGCTTCGCATGATGGTCGATGCGATCGTCGCGGCCAAGTTCATCTCGGAAGATGTGACGGAAAGTATCGTCGAGAAGCTCCAGAAGCTGACGAGCATCCCGGAAGCAGAGACGCTCCAATCGATCATCAAGACACCGAAGAAAAAGCATGGACAGATCCCGTACCATATCGACCGCATCCAACGGGCGATCCAAGAACAGAAGGCGATCTCGTTCCAATACACGGACGTCGTCGGCTTTGACGTCACGAAACGCACGTTCCCGCTCCGCCGTGACGGCGAGCGCTACGTCGTCAACCCGATCGACCTGCACTGGAACCATGAGCAGTACTATTTGATCGGCATCGACGAATCGATCGGGGAGATTCGCAACTATCGTGTCGATCGCATCGTCAATTCACAGATCGTCGAAGACGACACGCCGCGCCTGAAGCATCATCTGGCAGACGATTACTTCCAAAAGTCGTTCAACATGTATAACGGGCTCGATGAGGAGATCATTCTTGCCGTCGATGAGCGGGTGCTCCCGGTCATCTTCGACAAGCTCGGGGAAGACGTGTCGATCACACGTGAAGAGGAACGATTCCTCATCCGCTTCGACGCGGCCGTATCAGACGGTTTCGTCTTCTGGCTCCTGTCGCTCGGCACGCAAGTCGAGGTGCTCGAACCGGTCACGCTGCGCGACCATATGCGTGAAACGATTGAGTCGATGGCAGGCCGCTACGCCAAGGCGAGCATCCACTAAAACGATTAATTTGAAACTGTGATATACTGCTTGCGACACTTGTAGAAGGGGGACAGGCGGATGTTGAATTGGATGCCTTTAATCATTCCGATTGTCGCTGTCATTTTTGTCGCCGTCGTCGCAAGACGCGCCATGAAAATGGACCAAGAGAAATAAAGCACGGACGGACATCCGCCTCGCGATGAGGGGGATGTCTTTTCGAAACAGAAAGAAGGTGTTGCATGGATACGATCACACATACGTTGTTCGGCTTGACGCTGTACGGGGCGGCCGATAAGCGTGAACTTCAAAAAAACGAAAAGCGGGCGCTGTTCGTGACAACACTCGTCGGGAGTCAAATTCCGGACAGTGACGTCATCTCGCGGTTATGGGACACGGAAGGGATGTATCAGATGTGGCACCGCGGCATCACCCACTCGATTTTCCTCGTGCCGCTGTTCGCGTTACTGATTTACATACTCGTCCGCGTACTGTTCAACGTGACCGATGTCCGCTATTTCTGGTGGGCGCTCTTATCCGTGTTCATCCACAATACGGCCGATTTGTTCAACGCCTGGGGGACCGGTTATTTCGAACCGTTGTCCGACGTCCGGGTCACGTTCGGCGTCATCCCGATCGTCGATTTCGTCTATTGGGGGATTTTCCTCGTCGCTTGGCTGATCGCGCGTCGGGCGGACGTCCGGCATACGGTGTATCGCTACGCTTGGGCAGCCATCGTTGTCCACGTCTTGATTCAAAGTGCGCAGGGTGCGTACTTGTATCAGACGTACGCCGCCGAGCATGAAGAAGTGGCACTATCGGCCTCGTTCATCCCGACCCAGTTCACGGTCGTTACGAAAACGGACGAAAGCGTCTCGATCTTCAGTGACTCGATCTACCAGACACCTGAGCTCGAATACGAGCTGACGAGCGCGGACGATGCGGACTTGACGCCGCTGTTTGATGAGAATAAAGAAGCGATCACGCTCAAACAGTGGTCCCCGTTCGTTGTCGTCGTCGAAGAGGATGAACGTCTTGGTCTATACGATCCGCGTTTCTTTGACGGTGAGTCGTCATTCCTCTATGAATACATCGAATTGTAGGTGACATCATGCGACGGCTACGTTATTTGTTCATCTTCGGTTACGAACAGGCGCTCAGTTGCATCTTCCCGGTTGCGATCTTCGGCGCGCTCGCGCTGACGAAATGGCTCGACTTTCCGCTGCCACGTTATGACGTGCTGCTCATTTGGTGTCTGCTCGTCCAAGTCGTGCTCGTCAAGACAGGGCTCGAGACGATGGAAGAACTGAAAGTCATCAGTTGGTTCCACGTCATCGGTCTCGGCCTTGAACTGTTCAAAGTACAGATGGGGTCGTGGAGCTATCCCGACGAGGCGCTGACGAAACTTTTTGGTGTCCCGCTTTACGCCGGCTTCATGTATGCGAGTGTCGGCAGTTACGTCGTCCAGTCGTGGCGCCGGCTCGACCTCGAGTTTTTGAAGATGCCCCCACCGCTGATCGCTTTCGGGCTGGGCATTGCCATCTACTTCAACTTCTTTTGGCACCACATTTGGCTCGATTTGCGCTGGCTGTTGATCGGACTCGTCTTTCTCGCGTTCGGTCGGGCCATCGTCACGTATCGGCTTGACGACCGCCGTTTCACGATGCCGGTCGTCGTCGCTTTCTTTTTGATCGCCTGCTTCATCTGGTTCGCCGAGAATATCGTCACGTTCTATAACGGTTGGGCGTATCCGAATCAGTTGAGCGGCTGGGCACTCGTCGACCTCGGCAAGTTGTCATCGTGGTTCTTGCTCGTCATTATCAGCATCTTGCTCGTGGCGTGGCAGAAGCGGCGTCAAGGTCTCTCGTGAAAAACGTGTGCAACCGGAATCGGTCACACACGTTTTTTTAGGTCGTTGGTTGTTTGGAGCGGGCAATCATATGGACGATGAATATATAAAGCGGGAACGTCAATACGAGCGCGATGATGACGAGTCCGATGGCGGGACTTGGCCAGGCTGCTTCGCTAGGAGCAGGGATGACACGCGTCCAGCCGTATGTGAACAGCGCCAAATAAGGGAGCCATGAAACGTACAGGGATAGGTTCCATGTTGAAGGTGCAAGTCGCCTGATGCGTTTGACGATGACCTGTGTGAACAAGACGAGTGAAGCAAGACCGATAGTAGCGATGACAAGCATATAAACATTATCCATTATCAAATAGAGCCGTCCACTGTTGGCGAGGAGTTGGATGTTCAAAAATAGTAGGACCGCTAGCAAGATGGAGATTGTTTGTAATTTAAGAAAATGGGTCATAACAGTCTCCTTGGAAATGAAGAATTGATGAAACATTATTCAGAAGAGCTCGTATAGTATGGAAGAAGTGATTAGGTTGGCATAATTAACTGCGTTTTGGTTTGTTGGATTCATGTGTGTGCTCTCGATGTTTATTATGCATCCTAGTGGCGGAGCGAGCGCAAACTGATGAAATTGTTGGGAGCCATGTTTAGTATTCTCTTTACCATCATGTGTTTCCTGCTTGCCATTCCGGATACACATAGTCGATATATATTCAAATGTTTTCTCCTACACACTGAAGAATAGGTAGTGATGGCATGATTGATTTTATTGGTTTTTGGTGCATCGCGCTCGCACTCATTGGTGCGACATTGATGTATTATGTCCAGTGGCGAAAGGAACGGAAAGTTGCAAAGCTGTTTGCGTCCATAGGATCGATGCTATTAGTGGTTCTCGTGTTACTCATGATAGTCCCTGATACGTATGACCGGGCGAGCGGTCGGTATAAAACGGAGACGGGGTCGTGTTATGTCGTTGATAACGGGGCGAGAGCCCGTGATGTCGACGTCTATATGAATGACATACCGTATGAGACGCGCGTCCGGCCCGATATACCGTACGGTCCGGGAAATGAATTTGATTGCAGTGTTACGTTGACGCAACAATTGAATACGCTCGTCGATTATGAGTTACGGTCTGAGGACGGTAACGTTCTGTTTTCGACATACTGAAGTATTCCTTTCAAATGGGAATACTTTTTTTAAAGGATAATATGTAGTAGGCTGCTTTATTTTGTGAAATGCCTATAAGTCCCAGCACTGCTATTGGTTACGATTAGATGTTACTCCGTCTTAAATGCATAATTTTCGGAATATTGTTTTTATTTCTATATGGATTGTGATAGAATCATAACAGTGTATATGGATATTTTTTACTTTCGTATCAATGATATGCTTTATTTTGGTTTGGCTTCTTTATTTCCGATAAAGATTTTTCGACTAGATGTTCCTTTCATAAAGAACACAACGGTTAGAAAATCCCATGGCTCATTGCTTATTTGCGAGACCAACGACCTCATCAAAAATCGATTTATTTTTAGAAAGGGGAAGACATGATGAATTTGATTGCTCAAAAATCGGCTCAGTTTTTCATCACACTGTTTGTGTTGATTGCGATCAGTGCCTTGCCGTCACTCGTCGTGCAGCTCGAGTTCGTGCCATCGAGTTACTGGAACGGGCTGCAACAACAATTTAGTCAGTTGGCGAAACTTGATGAGATTACATACTTCAACGTAACCGCGCAACGAGAATTACCGTTATTGCCTGCACTCGGTCCGCTCATGAAAGAGACGGTCATCATCTTTATGACGTCGCTTGTCGTTTCGGTCGGGTTCGCTCTTCTGTACGCTTATTTCTTTTATCGAAGCGGGAAGCGCGTGCGCACGGTGCTCCAACATACGAGCCAGACGCTCGAAATGATCCCGGATTTATTTTGGCTCATCTTCTCGCAATTCCTCGCCATCACGATTTACAAGAAGACGGGGTTTGATCGGATTGAAGTCGCAGGCGGGTTTGCCGAATACATACGCTTTTTGCCGATTGTGACGTTGACGCTCACCATCCTGTTCTTCTTCCTCAAATGGTTGACGAAACACATCCTTGAGGAGGAAGCGACGCTGTTTCTCGAGCTGGCGCGGGCCAAAGGCGTCCGACCGGCCGCCCTGTTCTGGAGACACTTGCTCCCGAATTTGGTGTATCGCTTCTATCTCTTTTTCCGCTCGAACTTGATCACGGTATTATCAAGTCTTTTAATCATCGAATATTTATTTAACGTACAAGGGATTTTCCGTTTCGTCGTCTATAATCCTGTCATGCCGATCCTACTTGTCATCTTGTTGGTCGTCTATATCCCAATCTTTATATTGGATTTACTGGCGGAATGGCTCATCCCGAACGCTTGGAAAGGAGGGATTTGATGCGTCGTACACTCCTACGTGACCCAATTTTTATGATCGGTTTTATAATTTTTGTAAGTCTGCTGTTACTCAGTATCGGGAATACCGTGTTCCGTGATGGGCAAGTCGATCAATTCCTGAACCGTTACTCTGACGAGGGCCGCTTGATCGGTATCCCACCACTCGAACCATCTAAAGATCAATGGCTCGGAACCGACCGGGCCGGGAATGACTTGTTCCAAATGATGATTGAGGGCTTTAAGTGGACGGTCGGTATTTGTGCGACGGTCGCGCTCGGACGGATGGCGCTCGGCCTATTGGTCGGGATCCCACTCGCATTTCGCGGGGCACGTCTGAACCGAATCTTCAAAATGGTGTTAGATGGATTCTTGATTCTGCCAATCTCGTTGTTGGCCATGATGATGTTATTCCCGTCCTTTTTCTTCGCAGACTCGACGATGGTGCCGCCGTTATTAGACCGCGTAACGCTACAGTTGACGGTCTTCGTGGTGCTAGGATTGCCTGCCGTCACGCTCTATTTGACTACAGAGGTACGGCAATTACTTAAACAAGAGTTTATGATCGTCGCCGAGACGTTAGGCGGCAGTGTCTGGCATCGGACAAGGCGGCACTTGTGGCCGCACCTCGTCCCGACGTTGGTCATCGTCTTCATGCAGCAATTTGTGCAAACACTGATGTTGCTCATTCATTTATCTTTATTCGGGGTCTTTTTCGGAGGAACCGTCTTCCTGTTTGAAGGGGTCCGACCGACGCTGTTTGAGTGGTCGTCGATGTTCGGTTTTTATTTCACGCAGTTTACGGCGACGACATGGATGACGAACCATATGTTTCTCGTTCCAGCGATTGGACTGTCCCTGCTCGTTTTCGTCAGTAACTTGTTAACGAGCCGGCTCGAGCGGGCGTTCCGGTTACGGCGTCAAGAAGTAGTCTTCACCGAGGAGACGATGTCTGAAGCTGAGGCGGCAGCGGCAACGCTTGAGGGCCCGTTCACACTCATGCATGCGAATACATCGTTTCAACAGATGAATCAAAAGAAAGCGGATGGCATCAGTAAGTGATGTCATCCGTTTTTTGCTTTTAAAATGATATAGTTTTCATTTCCCAGGCTGTGATTTTACTTGCTCCATCCATTCATCAAGTGTGTCATAGTCGATTTCTCCTGATTTCGCCGTGTGAAAGAAACCGTGGTACCTGAGCGTGTTCTCGCTATTGATGATGAATTCATCGAGCTCGTCCCCGTCCTCATCGTACAATGTGACACGGTACGAGTACCCCATATAGCCGAAGCTAGGTTTTCCTTTTTGAAACGTGATGTCACTCAGATTACGCATGATGGAGTCGATATCACGCTGCTCGCTTAATGAGACCTCATAGCCGCTCTGACCGTCAAATACATGGATACGGGACACTTCCGACGGGGATGTCGTGATGACCCGCTGCGGGATATACGTCGTCGCGTACAGCAACCCGAGCACGAGACAAGCGATTGCAAGGCGTTGGCGTTTCGTGTGTGGTTTCTTAAAAGGATTTTCCCACATGCTCAATCGTCAATCACATCTTCTCCAGTTTGCCGCAGTTTCTCAAGCGAGACGAGCATGTGCGCAATCATGTCGTCAGGATGTCGCTCCCAAGCACCGAGTTCGGCCACGACTTTGAGCGGGGCGCTCGAGCGGTACGACCGGGTTGGATTGCCGGGGAAGCGTTTGTCCGTCAAATTGGGGTCGTTCTCGAAGTCACCGGTCGGTTCGACGAGATAAACGCGCTCACGGGCATCTCCGCTCGCCAGTTCCGCTCCCCATTTGGCGGCATCGAGCGTCGCCGTGAAATAGATATAGTTCGATTGCTTGTCTTGATAGTTCGAGTTGCGTCGAGGTTCCAGCAACTCTCCAATCTTCAGTTCGGCTTTCGTGCCGTGAAAGAACGGGCCAGGATCGAGTGGTTTCGTTTCATTCGTCATGAGGCATCTCTCCTTTGGTCATGTATCCAAAGTATAGTGGCTGAAATTAGGAGAAGGTAGTCTGTTTTTGGTTTAAAAATCACGATATAATGAAGCTAGGAAGAGAGGCTCGCTCTTCCTTTTTCCATCTCTACAATTGTTTTCGGAACGAATAACTGGTGATGGTGTAGCCCATCTTTTCGGTATAAAATCGGTGCGCCTCGGTCCGGGCGAGCCCAGACTCGAGCGCGACACACGTCGCTCCCTGATCACGGGCATACTCGTTGACGAAATGGAGCAACCTCTCGCCGTATCCGTTTGAACGATGCGTAGCACTCGTGACTAGATCATAAATGAAGACGTGTTTCCCGAGATACAGGTTGACGCGAAGCTCGATGCCAGCCAGCGAGACGATGGTGTCGTCGGCGTATAGCGCATACAGCTCATAGCCTTGCGTTTGCATCGCGGCGACGAGTTCGCGATAGGTGTCTAGCGTCAATTCGGTGCGAAGCTCTTTCATGACAACGAACGATTGGTCGAGTGCGAACGGCGTCTCAATTGGTTTGATCGAATAGATGGTAGATTGAATTGGAATCAGTCCTCCTTGACTTGAGGTGAGTGCTATCGTTCAGTTCGCTTTTATAATCCACTATTCCTGTTCGAACGTGGAATACGAAATGAATCGAGAGGAGGGGAAACAATGAAGCATGCGTTGGTGATTGGCGGGAGTGGAATGCTGGCTGGAACGGTCCGTTGGTTGGAAGAGGTTGGGTATCACGTGTCCATCATCGGACGTGATGCCGAGAAAATGAGACGATTGACCGAGCAATCGCCCGACCGACTGTCTGCTATATTGGTCGATTATCAGGACAGTTTGCGTCTGCAAGAAGCGCTACAACGTTCGATTGCGGTCCACGGGGACATTGACCTGGTCGTTGCCTGGATTCATTCGGACGCGGCTGACGCGTTGCCGAGTGTGTTGTCAGCACTACGCGGGGGCACGGACGTATTCCATGTTCTCGGTAGCCGCGCCAATTCTAACGTCGTAAGGAGCGGGTTGGTGCTGTCTGAAGGCGTCCGCTATCGCCAAGTGCAACTCGGTCATCAAGTCGTGAATGGGGAGCGACGCTGGTTGACGCATGAAGAGATTGCCGGAGGCGTGGTCGAGGCGATTCAGCAGAATAAGTCACATCACGTCGTTGGAATCGTAAATGAACAAAATGAGTGACTCGTCATGCCATATTAGTTTGAGGATGACACTAATCCATACATATAGAGGTGCAGCAATATGAAAATTTTAATCGGCCAACCAAAGCTGGAACAACATCTAGAGCAATTCATCCACGACATCGAGATGAACCCGTCCGTCGATCTCATCCTTTATCCGGAAGGGTATTGTAAACTTACGCATCTCGATACAGTCAGCGAGCTAGCCAATCGTTTTAAGACGGCTGTCGTGATGGGGTATCGCGATGCGCAACAGAAAGACCGGGCACTCATTATGAATACTCGAGGCGACATCATGTTAGATCGCGCTAAAACGCCCGAAACGATGGCGCTGTTCACCCCGTTCACCGTACAAGACGATGACCTTCGATACGGCTACTTGCTTTGTCGTGAAATCTTCATGGGACTCAACGGGCTAAAGGACGACTCGTCGTTACAGATCATCTTCAATCCGATCGGTGTCGGGATGTTTAGTGAAGATCAATATCTAGACTGGTCACAAGAAGCGAAAAAGATTGCCATTCAACAGCAAGCGATTATTTTAGGGACAAGTCATGCGGACGGTTCCTATCGAAACTGTGGTCACTCGATTCCGATCGCTTTCTTCTTTGATGAGACGGGCGAGCCAATTTTGCTCTCGAAAGATGATACCCGCACTCGGATTGTCGATACGGTGCAAAAAACAGTTGAAGTACTTGATTCACCTATCAAAACGACTTATTGAGCGAGATTTCATTCAGTTAAAAAGACCTTGAATGACCACTTGTACCAAGTGATGCTGATTCAAGGTCTCATCGTACGTCCGGGCCAGTTGCTGATGCTTTAGAGAGGATTTGCTCGACGACCGCATTGCAATTTTCTCGACTCACTTCATAAAACGTGTCCTCATACGTCAATCCAACGTGTTCGCCGCTCTGCAATTCATATTGTTCGAGCAGTGGGCGGATGCGATCATGGACGACTTGTGCAGATTCAGGTGATGTATACGGGAAAATGATAGCGAACGTATCGTGTGCGATCCGATATTTTTGATCGGTACGTCTTGTCGCCATGTGGAGTTCGTCACTGAAGTAATTCAAAAACCATTCATATTCGGTCCGTCCATAACGTTCCTCGAAATGCGTGAACTCGTGCAGCTGGATAAACGAGACCGCGAAGGAACCACCGTGGCGGATGAGACGGTCTCGTTCTGAGTTGACGTCCATCCGAAACCGTTCGGCGTTGTCGAGCCACGTCTCGGGATCGACGGCAATCAGTTGCCGGGACCGTTCTTCTAGCTCGTGTCGTGACAACTGGACCTTCTTCACGAGTTGATGAATGAGGCCGGACACGATAGACATGGTGAGGAGGAGAGCTGTATAGCTAAGCCCTTTCCAGTTGAAAAACTGAACTTCTCCTTCTTGATAGATAGGAGCGAACCACAAGAAGTAGACAAACAAGAATGCCAGCAAGGCGACAGAAAACGTCAATCCTGCCCGCATCCCAAAGGCGAGAGAGGCCATGACGATGATTGGTAAGATGACTAATCCGATGACTCCGACGTCACTCATCAAGAGTAGAGACACGTATAGGATGGTGCCGATGATTAGGCAAGATATGAGCCCGAATAGTTTAATTGATTCTTGAGTCCATTGATTCATGATCATTCCTCTTTCTGAGTTCGTGTTGTCCCATGTTTACGGAAATTCCTCGTTCATCTAGTAATAGTATAGACTAAACTATTGATTATAGACTAAGCAACAGAATTGGTCTCTGAATTTATCCCAATACTTTTTAAAAGCGAGGTGACTGATGAAGCGATTCGTAAACGTGTTCGGGAAGAAACTTGAAGTGATGACAAAAGGTGAGCACGGGTTTCCGATTGTCATCTTAACTGGGATGGGGTGCGCATTTGACGAATGGCACGAGGTCTCGGAAAAATTGAGTAAGGCGAACCGAGTGATTCTATATCATCGACCAGGAATCGGAAGAAGTGAGCCGAGCGAAGGCAAACGTAACACGGAAGCAACCGTACGAGAACTAAGGGAACTTTTGGACGTCTTACAAATTACTGAGCCCCTCGTTTTATTGGGACATTCATATGGCGGATTGTGTGCGCAGCATTTCGCAAAACGTTATCCAAATGATGTGGCTGCACTTATTCTCATCGATTCCACATCACATGACCTGGACAGACTCGACACGTTAGATTTACCTGTCATGAACGATTTATCTTCAGACGAAGATTGGCTGAAACAATGCCAGGATTATGCGGAACGAACCGAAACCGAATTGATACAGCCAACGCTAGCACCGAACCAATCAAAGTTGCCAGTGGACGTCCAAGCCGAATTAAAGGGGTTTGTCTGTCGACCAAACTTGTATAAAGTGATGCTGGCCGAAGTCGAGAGTTGGTATGACGATGCCCGTCTGATCAAACGATTAGGTAACCTGTCAACCACACCTCTTTACGTGATTGGGCGCGACGCTGACTTCGAGGTAGACAGAGGGAAGGCGGACGGTCTGCCTGAATCCGAGTTACGACTTTTAGAAGGAACTTGGGGTCAACTCATTCGCGAACAGACGACTCTCTCTGCGGACAGCCGACTCGTGATTGCAGAGCAGGCGTCACACGCAATCCATTTAGATCGTCCAGACGTCATCATTTCGGTCGTGGAGGAATGCTTGTCTCGTTTGAAACCGAGTAGACAGTTTGAATAAGGACTTATTCAGTATAATTTTAGATTCATATAAAAACCGGGTGATCGAGAAACAACTATCGATCACCCGGTTTTTCTATTCTAAATGTAAACGAAGTACGATTCTTGCAAACCCGTTTCATAAAATATCACGACACATTTTTTTCATCTATGTTCATTACATACAGCGCACGTTTAGACCGTTCCCGGACAACGCGAATGGTGATGAAGCCGACGAGTAAGAATGCGAGCGAGAAGGCGATATACGTCGAACGAATCCCGACATATTCAGCGAGTAGCCCGATGCCGAACGTCAACCCGATAATCAAGATTGATTCCGCTACATTGATCACCCCGGAGAAACGGCCCATCAGGTCGGTCGGGACGTTGTTTTGATAAAACGTCAAGAAGCCAGTGTTCCCGAACGACAGAGCGAACGTCAATATGAAGAAACCGATTGCGGCGACGGTGAACGATTCTGAGAAGGCGAATATGAGATAGCCGACGGGTGTCATGATGGCACCGAAACTGATTAAGAACGGTAACGTCATCCGAGCACTGAACGTCGCATTGATGATAGAGCCGGCGATAATCCCTGCTCCGGCGACACTGACGAGAAAGCCGTATCGACTCTCGGAGAAGTCGAGCACTTGCGTCGCGAACGACGCCTCGAGCGAGTCGAGCCCAGACATGAAGATCGTCATGACGCAGAACAGACTGTAGACGAGCGTGACGTAACGCCGCGTCGACGCAAAGCGGACGACTGCTTTCCAGTCCTCGATAATCATGTGCAAGCTGAACACCTCGACTTCATCTTTCGGGGTGAACAACGTCGGCAGGAGGGACAAGATACCGACAGAAATGAGGAGTGCTGCTGCATTCAACTGAATGGCGAGCGTCGGTGTGCCGATCATGAACAGGATTCCGGCGATGGCCGGTCCTAAAATGAAGCCTGCCGACTGGACGAAGTTTTTCAAAGCGTTGAACCGTTGGCGGTCGCCGCTCGACACGAGCTTCGTCATATAGACGAGCGAAGCCGATTCAAAGATTGAGTTCGCAACGTTCAACGCGAAGACGAGCACATAGATGATTGCGAGCGAGTCGATGAAGGCGAGGCTGAAGACGACTGCTGCGCGGAGTGCGTCAAGCATTATCATCAAGCGTCGCGTGTCGGCACGGTCAATGACCGTACCTGACCAAAAGTTCGCGCAAAGGGCCGCGAGCGGGACGAGGATGTATAAAACAGACACGGCGAACGGTGACTGCGTCATGTCAAGGACGATCAAATTGAGGGCGATGAAATACACCCAAGCGCCCAAATTCGAGATGCCGACGCCGGTCAGTAAGAGTATCGTATGTTTCCAAGTGTGCATACAGATCGTCCCCGTTCAAATAAGATTTTGAACAGTATGTCACAAAAATGATTGTCATGCTAGAAAAATCAAATATTTTCTTTTTATTGGTTTACGATTTTCGGTTTAGAAGTATTATTTTGTGGCGTTGAGTAATTCGATTTTTAATACACTCGTCATTCCCGATCGATCTTTCATCAGGATGACTGAGATTAAATCCTCTTCAGACAAGTCAGAAAGTTGGATGATTTTATCCTGTCGATAGATGCTCACCTGTTCTTCCACAATCTCATATCGAAGCGTGCCTTGATCAGTTGCGTCATCGAACGACATCTTTTGGACTTCAATAGCATCGTCTTCAACTTCTCGTACTTCTGCATAAAATGTTTCAATGTCAGACGGTGAAAGGACCCAGATATCTTGTTCATACGCTTTGTAGGCGTCGGTGTATCCTGCAACATAACTGATCAAGACGCTCACGACTATAGTGACGATGAATAAGACAACCGCAAGTTTATCAGGCGGTGCGATGGCGGCACCTTGGCCTGGATTTGATTGTACAGTGTTAGTTCGACGTCGTTTGTACACTGTGAAATAAATCGTGGCCATGGTTATGATATAAAGCAGAATGATAAATCCTACGACCAAATAAATTGGGAAAATCATAGAGAATCCTGCTTTACGTATACCGTTGCGTAATGGGCGGCGATATGTGAAGGGATGGCCTCGAGCGGCCCTGTCAATTGAGTGACAGAGGATAGATGATAAAACGTACTCGTCATCTCGAAGTCGTTGAACCCATTCGCTCCATCATGGATGAACAGTGGTACGTCCGCGCCGAGGGCGATCCCGAGTTCGACGTGGCTGCTCTTCCCGGCCGGCAGCAAGATGACGACAAAATCAGATGTACGAATCGCTTCGAATTCTTTAGCGCCGATGTCTCGCAAGTCCTCGATTGTCGCTGCTCGTTCATTCATGGTCCAATCGTATGTATGGGTGTGGCCTTGTTCGATGAAATGGTCCCGCAATTGCCGGACGTGATTGATGTTATAAAAACCGGACCCGATGTAAAACTTCATAAGTGGCCTCCTAAATCGTGTTCATGTTGTATGCGACGACTCGCCATAATAGAAATAGAAACGCGAGAGCATAGGTTGTGAGCAAGCCGATCCCGAAAGTAATGCCTTGTCGTCGCGTCCACTTTCGACTGTGGCATATGTGAAAGCTGAAACCGGTGGCCGAAATGATGAGCAAGGTGGCTGTACCGCCTATCCAGACGAATCCAGCATGCGTCCAGTTCGGAGCGAGTAGAAAGTAGGGAATGGCAATCAGCAGGCTTGAAGATCCGATGAGTTGCGCTCTTGTCATAGCCGTTCACGTGAAGCCGTCATTGCGACCTCGTGGATGATGAGTAACAGAATCGCGATGAAGAAAGTGATCAATGAGACGTATTCCGCTCCGACGTTCAAAAAGAAGTTGAGGCCGAACAACGGGGACACGAATAGAATGTAGAGCGGGTATTGGATTGAAAATAAAGCGTCCAAAAGAAGGATGTCACGCATATACGTCTCGAAGCTGTTCAATGTGAAAACGGTGACACTCGCGAACAGGAGTGCCGTGATAAACAGCTTGGAAACCTGATTTCGTAATAAACAAGTTCCTAGTAGACAGAAAAGGAGCGCGACTGAGGCTGCGGCATGCAGGGGACGAATCGTTGCGTCGGGGAAGGTGGCCGATGGGATAATGTTCACTATTAACGCGATGACATAAACGACTGACAACGTCACGATGCATCTTTTATTAGTTTTCACGATTTGACTCCTTTCATACGTCTTGCGCTAGTTTGGCCAACAGGAGTGTGGCTTCTTCTACGTCGAACGAGCTGTGCCACCGGACGTTTTGACGATCTAAAATCCGGTAATGCCCGCTAATCAGGTTTTGTTGCAACACATAATCTCCTTCTGTTGCGGTTTGCTTCCACCATACACGACCACCGAGTGTCTTTGACTTCGGTTCGTACGAGACGTCTTTGGCGATCAGTCTGACGAACTCGACTGGGTCGTCCCCGATTTCGCTCAAAAGAATCTCGCTATCATTAAACAGGGCGCACAATGTGACGATCGTGCTCCAGTTGGCGATGGTCCGCTCTTTTTCGATTTGAATGAGCGTCTTTTTGGATAAGCCTAAGATGTCAGCCATCTCTTCTTGAGAATATTGTCGTTCCAGACGAACCGTTTTTACTTGTTTCGATACGAGTTGGATGAAATCCGATTTGTTCATCGAGCACCTCTTTGCTTGAAAGCATTAACCCTTTTCTAGGTGTTTTATTTACAATTAGTTACAAGTGTAATTTTACACTAAGCATGAACAGTGTCAATGCGATTTCTCATTTTATGTATATAATTCGGAATCATCCTTGCTATAAAATAGATGAAGTTGGAAAGGGGAATGAGTATGACGAAAGAACAGTTGATTGAGTTGTTACCCGTTTCAGAGACGGAAGTTCAGCTCGTGGATGTAGTGGGAATCACTTTAATTTGGAGGGAATCACGTGGAGCTACGTTTGCCTAAGCGAATAAATCCGTTTTTCTGGTCGATGTTTCCGTTTGTTTTTGGGCTGGTCGGTTATTATCAAATTTTTATCAGTTGGGAGATTCCACAGTTTGGTTTTCGTGAGCTTGAAGACGTCTGGCGATTGGCTTTCATCCTATTCACGAGTTCCTGTGAGTCTGCCTGGATCATTGTCATTTTATGGATTGGGATTCAGTTGCTGAAAAAATGGTTTAAGTCAGCCAAACAAAAAGGAGTGAAACGCGATGACGATGAGCGGATCACATAACCGGTTACTTGATGCCGACTTGTGGAGCGGGACACTCATCACGCTGCATCAAGCAGACGACGCTACCATCGTGACGTGGCGAGGCGAAGAAATCAAACTCGCACTCGCATTGACAGATCCGTTCATTCGCGTGATGGATGAAACCACATTTGTGCTTGTCGACTTCACACGCGATGACTTGCGACCAAACGCCTGGGTCGTTCGAGCGGACGGTTCCATCGAGACAAGTTTTCACGCCGGTACGTTTATCGCGTCCATCGTCGTCGATGAGTCGGGTATTTGGGTCGGCTATGGAGATGAAGGAATCTTTGGCGAGGGGATATCGACCGAGGCGCTCGTCTGTTTCTCAAGAAGCGGAGACGTCTTGTTTCGCTATAACCACGACACGCGTAAAGCCCCGATTATCGTCGACTGTGAGTTGATGATCGCGACTGCCTCTGGCGTTTGGCTTTGTCCGTCCATTTGGTATGACTTGATTCATCTTCATCGTGACGGTCGACTCGTCACATACCGGACGCCGAAGATGCTACATGACAGCGAGGCGATGACGATTGAGGGTGAGACCGCGTATTTCGTGAAAGAAGGCGTACTGTATCGCTGGGCGTTCGGTCTGCGGAAGAAGGCGGTCGCATGTGGACAGCTTTCAGGAAAACTACGAGGCGTCCACGATAGCGAAGGTGCCGGTTTCCTTCAAATCGACGGAACGGATGTAACGTTTCTTCGTGTTTGAAGCGTTAAAATACCAAAGCAAACCACGAAAAACGCATTCCCTCTTTTCGCCAAAAAAAGTATACTCATGTTATTGAATGACGAAATGAGTAATGCAATGCGAATCGAAACAAATCTTCCAGAATTTACGTTAGAAACAATCGAAGCGGTCGAAAAAGAGCTCGGGAGTCGTTTTCCGAACGAACTTCGGGAGGCGTGGCGACATGATAGTAAATTCGAGGTCGGAGAGTGGTTCTTTTACCCGATTAAAGACGAACGCTTCTTCAACAAAACGTGGGACGATACCATCCGTGCGAACAGGGACGAGCGCGGTTTGCCTGAACACTTTATAACGGTCGCTACGAACGGGAGCGGGGACGAGCTCGGCTTTTTGACTTCAGACGTCGAGACGATTTATGTCTGGTGGCACGAGACGGATGAACTCGAACGAGTGGCTGATTCAATCGAGGTGTTCGTCGAGGTGACTCGATTGGAGTCGGACGTGATTGAGACGTTCTGTGAACGTGTCAATGAAAGCGAGACGGTGTTCGGGTTGTCGGCAGAAGCGAATGACGGTTGGGCATATGCGCCCTCGGTCATTGAGGAGACAGACGTATTGCTGTTCTTTTCGACTCGTGAACGTGCACTTTCTTGCAGAGTAGAGGAATGGGACAACTATCATGTGATTGAGTTACCGCTCGATTTATTCATTGCGGCTTGGTTGCCGAATATGTCAGAGGACGGGTTGTTATGCGGGTTGGACTGGCCTAGTGACTTGAAAGGGATGGAATATGATCCCGAGACCGTCCTAGAAGCCATCGAAGAAGCAGAATAATTTTATTTCACATACCTCAATTGTATTCATTTTTTTAAAGAAGAACGCATAAAATGATGAACTGTTTCAAACAGAAGCGCAAGCATAGCGCGAGTGTGCCTGCTCGGTTGCCAGACGCCGATCGACACACCGCTTGGATACGGCTCACTCATGCCGACCTATATCGAGGATTTCTCTAAGAAAGACATGAAGCGACGTGTCTTTTTGACCGAGGACATCTGCGTCCTAGACGAGGAACATTTCTTTGTGAATGGTTGCCTCGAACTCCAGATTATCGGAGAGGACGACGTCTTCACTTGGAACGTCTGGGTATCGCTCAGCGCTGATAACTTCTTTCGGATGTTTGATACGTGGGAAGACCCGGCTCGTGTCGGACTTGAACCGATGTTCGGCTGGTTTTCGACAGACTTGCCCGATTATCCGGATACAATTAATTTGAAGACGAATGTCCATATCCGAGAGGTCGGGATGCGGCCGTTTATCGAATTAGAGCCGACTGATCATCCGCTTGCCGTTGAACAGTGGGAAGGCATCACACGTGAATGGATTGAAGAACTAGCGCGTATTGTGGAAAGCGACGTGTGAGAGGAGAGCCCAATTTGAATGATTACACGGTAGGGAATATTTTTGAGCTGTACTCAGGAAACGAGGTTCTTTCGGCGGAGCAACAAGCGATGATGGATTGCATCAATGCATACGTTGAGGCAAAACAGTTCAAACAGCTCGAGTATTACCTTCAACATACCCAGGGTATCGAACAGCTGTTGATTGACCACGTGATGATGGACCCGACTGATAAAAGCCGATGGGACTGGCTCATTGGGTATAAGTTAATTGAAACAATCGAAGATTTTGCACGGGTGAACAGCTTCGCTCTCACCGCCTATACATATCATCCGAATGATACGTTCTATTATGCGCTCGCCTTATATTGGACGGGATGGAATGACTTTGTCATCACGGATGAGGACGTCGCCTTGGCAGAGTCGCTCATCGAACAAGGACCGGAAGAAGTGAGTGGCTTGCTTTGCATTGCGTTGGCGAAAATCTGAAGCAGCACTGTTATCAACTCGCCATCGAACGCTGTCCTTGGACACCAGAACCTTACTTATGGCTCGGGAAGCGCCACCTTTATTCTAATTCTGCAGAAGGAAAGATGCTCATCCAGCAAGGACTTGACCGAGTGAAGGATACATGGGGATTCGATCAAAAGGGGCGCTGGTTCAATACGGGATCACAATATTTCAATCCCACCACGTGGCGACAAGACACCATCGCTGAGCTGCTCGGTCTAAGCATGTCCCATGACGAGTATAAAAAATATGAGCGGATGATCAATAAAAAATAGTCACTTTTAAGAATGGAGCATTGGAATGACCACAATCTCTTTAGCCAAACCATCAGATGTGAATGCAATCGAACAACTGTATCTCGCCTGTAAAGACGATTTGCTCCACAGACAGATTTTCCAATGGGACGACACGTACCCGAACCGCGCCTATTTCGAGGATTGTATCAAAGAAGGCTCTATCTATATCATGAAAGACGGTGAGCAGTTGCTCGGAGTCGTCGTAATCGATGAATTACAGTCGCCGGAATGGAGAGAAATCGACTGGCGTCACGATAACCCGCTCGTCATCCATTCCTTGATGGTACATCCTGAGGGGCAAGGCAAAGGTCTCGGAAGAAACGTGCTCGAGTTCTCGGAACGATTGGCTGTCGAGCGAGGCTATGCCAGTATCCGGCTCGACAGCTTCACAGGGAATGAAGCAGCTTGCAACTTTTATAAGCGGCACGGTTACGTCGAACGCGGAAACGTCCATTTTGATTCGAAACCGAAAGGGCATGAACGGTATGTCTGTTTTGAAAAGGAGCTTGTCTAAATCATGCAATGGTCTGCCGTCACGGTTTGGCTTGAACGAAGTCCAAAATATGTTTCTATGAAAAGGAAATGGGCTACTATACCGATGTAAGAGAACTGAGTCGGAGCAACTCAAAGGGGCTACATACACGAGGGGACGTCGAACAGTCATCAACATGACAAGAAGGGGAGATTCAACGATGTGGGATCAAACAACGAAGTTACTGATGAAAAAGGCAAAGAAACATAAAAAATGGACCGAAGGCGTTTTTGTCAATCCGGTCTATTGGATGGTAAACGGAACGCCATACTACATGGCAGGCTTTACGCGAAACAATCAATCGGTGGCAAGCGCCTACTTTACAATCGGGGATGAGAAAGTAGACGAAGTACTGATTGCGCAGCCAAACCTGTCTTATTTTGCCGATTTAAGCGGCAACCTATCTCAGATGGCGACGGAACGCTTAAACATTCCGATTACTTTTTACACGAAACCGTTAAGCATACCGGTTGTTAATGCGAGTCCACAAGTTCAGCAGGGGAGAGACGCATTTGAAGATTTTTGGGAGGTTCAACAAGCGTATAACCAGGTGCTTCGTGACTATACGGCGTACTATAACGATGACGTATTGATCCGAAAACACATTACGGACACGGATTTGACTAAGATTAAAGAATTCGCCGTGCTAGCAGACATCTATCAACATCAAACGTTGAAGATTTTAACGAGCCAGGGTGAAGCCATTCAAGCGTTCGCGGCGTTTCTTGAAAACACACAAGAGTGGTCAAGTCTGTCTCGAGAAGAAAAGAAATTCATCAAAGGGATTGCGGTCGGCAAAGAAAATATGCAGAAGAACATGGACGCTTTAAACGTGCTCGAAGCCAATGATTTTGACCAAATGGTTAAGTTGAATTATGACCACTTAATTAATAAAAATAAAGCAATCATCGAGGGGCAACGACAGTATATCCGTTATCCGAAAGGGATTTCTTAAGGGGGATTTGAGGTGAAACAACTTGAAGTAGCTACATACCACATGACAATTGACGCACCAATCGACCATGTTTTCTCCTGCCTCACAGAAGATGAACATATCGTCAAATGGAACGATCATTTGATTGAAAATATTTATGAGGATGGGGACGCGTCACTCGTGACGGGGAAACGGTTCATCTCGGTCCAACAGTTCGAGAAGAAAGAGATTCGGGTCGAATCCGAATTGACATATGTGAATCGCCCTTATGAGTGTGAAGTGCTAGCGATGACGAATCAGGGAATATCGACGTCTACTTATGTGCTGACCGAGACTCCGAATGGGACGGACGTAATAATTCGCCTCACACTCATCCCATCATCATGGCTGTACTCCTTGTACGTGAAAAGCTTTGCTTGGGCGATTCGGCTCATTTACGACGATCAGTTCAAACAATTTCGGATCTATACGGAAGCGAGCGCACCGAAGCAGCCTTCCGTTCAGGGGGCGGAGTGACAATGATTCGACCTATTATTCCGACGCTGCGTGAGCCGGTGCGTGACGTCTTTATCGCTGAGTGGGGATCACCTCAAATGGTCATCTCGACCGGGACGTATGACTGCGCTACGCTCGACGGTTTCGTCGCGATGGAAGAAGCGACAATCATCGGGCTGATCACGTATGTCATTAGAGAAGAGGAACTTGAAATCATCTCGCTCGATAGTTTGCGAGAAAACCGCGGCATCGGGTCGTCACTACTCGATGAAGTAGAGCGCTTGGGCCGGCTTCATGGGCTCAAGCGTATGTCGCTCATCACGACGAACGATAACTTACGAGCGCTCGCTTTCTATCAAAAGCGGGGTTGGCGCCTCGCAGGCATCATCCCTGGTGCGGTTGATGAGGCCCGCCTACAAAAACCGTCGATTCCAATGATCGGCGAGCACGGCATCCCGCTACATGACGAGATCATTCTTAGCAAAGTCATTACAACCTAAAGAAAAGAGGAGTCTTCCTATGATTCGATTCGGTATTATCGGCACGAACTTTATCACCCATTCATTTTTAGAAGCCATCCACGAAGTCGAAGGTGCGACCGTTGCGGCCGTCTATTCACGGACAGCGGAGCGGGCGACCGAATTCGCAAAAGAGTGTGGAATCGTCCATACGTTCACCTCGCTTGAAGATATGGCGATGAGCGACGTCATCGACGCGGTCTATATCGCTAGCCCGAACTCGCTCCATGCTGAGCAGAGCATCTTGTTCATGCGACATGGCAAACACGTCCTCTGCGAGAAACCGTTCGCCTCGAACGTTGACGAGGTCAAATTGATGCTCGAGACGGCACGTCAGCATGATGTCGTCCTCCTTGAGGCGCTCCGCAACCTATTCATGCCGAACTTCCAAATATTGCGTCAAACGCTGCCTCGCGTCGGTCCCGTCCGGCGCGTCATCTTGAACAAGTCGCAATACTCGTCGCGCTACGACTTGTATAAGCGCGGGGATAACCCGAATACATTCAATCCAATGTTCTCGAACGGATCGCTCATGGACCTCGGCGTCTATTGCCTCGGTCCCGCCTTGAAACTGTTCGGTCGGCCGGACGCCGTGCAGGCGAACGCCGTCAAACTCGACTCTGGGGTCGACGGGAGTGGTTCGGCCATCTTGTCGTATGACGGCATGGACATTATCGTGCTCCATTCGAAGATTCACGGCACGGACGCACCGTCTGAAATCATCGGGGAAGCGGGCCGCATCGTCATCGACGATATCGCCTCGCTCGACCGCTTGACGTTCGTCGGGCGCGACGGGACGACCGTCGAACTTGGTTCAGAACAGGCGAGCCATATGACGTATGAGATTCAAACGTTCGTGAACATGATTGAGGCAGGGGAGCGGGAGACCGAGATCCATTCATTTGACGATATGTTCTTGCTTGCTGACGTCATGACCGATATCCGGCGCCGCATCGACGTCCGTTATCCGGCAGATGTATAAAAACAAGCCTCGAGCGCGCGCTCGAGGCTTGTTTTATGATTCTTTATTGAGATACAAATGGCGGATAAACAACCCGAGTGCGACCGTCATGATGACGGCCGGGATCAGGCCGACGAGCAATAATGAACCCATGCGTTCAGTCCTTTCTGAGTGCGTCGAGGCGCTGTTTCATGTCATCGAACGACTGTCCGTCCGTGAGCATGCTCAGTTCGCCAGTAACGAGGTCGTTCACTTCACGGTTCCAAGCAGTGCTGAGCGTCGTCTCGAGCAATTGTAAGTGCGAAGCGGTCCGTTCGGCTTGAGCGGCACCGACTGCTTCGAGCTGTTCCCGGACGGCGGCTTTTAAGCGTGCGCTCAAGTCGTCGCGCAGCTTCGTCCGACCGTCAGCTTCGAAGAATTGATTCGCGTTCTTATAGTGCTTCAACACGGGACGGAACGGGTCCGCTTCGAACGTGACCGGATCGACGGCGTCGCGGAGCCAGTCGATGTCGATGTCTTCTTCGTATGATAACGTCGGCAAGACGGGGCGCAGTTTGAGCGTCTCACGCTCGATCAACCGTTCTGTCTCTTGCTTCAAGAAGCGCTCGAGCCGATATTGGAACACTTGCAGCTCTTGGTGAATGTCATACGCATACTTGTCGAGCGTGCGTGTCAGGGCGCGCTCGAGACTCGCCTTCGAGCCGTCGACTTCGACCGGATGGAACGTCTCCTTGACGAAGTCCGAGAGCCGGAAGAGGGAGCGCGTCTCGAGGTGGGCGAGCAGTTCGTTCACTTCGCGCGTGAACGGGTCGACGAGCGTCGTGACGCTTAATCGGTTGTCGGACTCACGCAACTGTTCGAGTTGTGTACGATGTGTTTCTTTAACAGTCGCATCGGCTTCGGCTTCGCGTAAGACGTCTTCGAACGCGGCGACGAGAGCGCTCGTCTCGTCTTTGATGCGGACGGCGTTCGCTTGGCGCAGGTCATGGTCGACGAACTGCTCGAGCTTGGCCGAGAAGCGGTCGAAACCATTGTCTCTGCCTTGGATGGCGTTCCGGCTTGAGATCGGCAGGACGGTCGGATTGCGGACGCCGAGCTTCGTCAACTGGTTCGACACGTAATCGGTCACGGCATCGCGTTCCGCGTCATCGGTCGCCAAATCGGACGCGTTGACGAGGAAGAACATGTCATGGCCGCCCGTCCCTTGGACCCGCCCGAGCTGGATGACGAGCTCGCGGTCGGCCTCGGTGAAGGCGTGGTTGTAGTACGTCACGAACAGGACGGCGTCGGCGTCGCGCATATAGCCGAACTGTACCTCGCTGTGGCGGTTGAACTGGGAGTCGGCGCCCGGCGTGTCGACGAAGATGATCCCGCGCTCGGCCCAAGGGGAGTCGACATATAGCTCGATCTCCTTGACGATGCAACTCTTCTCTTCCTCGGTGACGAACGAGCAGAACGTGTCGTAGTCGACCGACTGCTCACTGCCGAGATAGGACAGAGGAGCGTTCTTGACGGCGTTGACGAACGGGTGGTCGATGCTGAGCGCTTCAAGTGAAGCGCCGTAGCCGTTCAGTTCCGCCTCGAGCTCGTCCCGTGTCTTGAACGTGATCGAGGCGCTCTTATGGGCTTGACCGTTCGGAGGCACTATCTTTGTGATCGAGGCCGTCAACGGGTTCGGCGACGTCGGGAGCACCGTTTCGCCGAGCAACGCGTTAAGCGTCGACGACTTTCCGGACGAGAACGCACCGAAGATGGCGAGCGTGTAACGCTCGGACTCGGCCCGGGCCAACTTGTGGCGCAACGACTTCACGCGTGACTTAAACAACGGATGACGTTCTAATATTTCACATACCGCATACTCGTAAGAAAAATCTAATAAAAAAGCAACAATATCATCGCCCAAAAGCGAGGTCGACGCAACTTCTTGTTGCTGGTGTTCGACTTGTTTTTTCGGTAACTGGTCGGCCTCTACGTAATGTCGGGTCTCGAGGTCGCCCAACCGGTCTTCCGAAATGTCACGTGTGGCGTAAGTAGAGAGCAGCGCTTGCTTTTCAGCAAGCCGGCGTTGGAGCGCCAGCGTATCGAGCATGTCATATAAGTCGTTTTGCTCGGCCTTGATTTGGTCGATCCGTTTTTTTCCTTCAGCCTCGAGATACGTCTCGACCGAGGTGACCCACGGGTCGGACACTTTCGTCACCCAAGCGGCGAGGGCAGACTCGATGTCACGGCTGAACTGGAGGACCGTGTCGCCACTGAGTGACGCCCCGGCCTTCACTTGCTCGCTGATTAGCGTCTTCGGTGCGGACGGCAATGTGTCGGGACGAGACAAGATCGCTTCTGGCAGCTTCAAGTCACGGACGATGTCCTCGGCGTATTTGATCAAGTGGGGCCGCAAGTTCGTATCAATCAATCGGTTGAACTCTTTGGCGGCGACGTCTTCACGCCGCACACGTTCCTGGCGCGTCTTTTCTTTTGAGAAGAACAGGCCGACTTTGAACTCAGGTGCACAACTCTCCAGATAATCCCGCAACAGTTCACGGAACTCATAGTTCATGATCGGCGCACTGACGACGATCGGGGACTGGTGTTTAAAGAACTCACGACGGAACGACTGCAGCCACGTCGATTTCTTCTCGAGTCGCTGGAGCCGGGATTGGATCTCCGCCGTCTGCTTCTCGACGACCGGAAGCTGTTCGATCGCTGTCTCGATTGACCGCACAGACCGGTCGAGCAACGTGTCGACGAGGAGACTTGCTCGCGCCTCACTCTGCTCTCGGGCGGTCTCGATGACGGCTTGGACGTGGGTCCTGAGCCGGACAACCTCGTTCTCCGGGTGGTCGAGCTCACGGAGCGAGATGTAGAACATATCGTCCGGATTGATGGCATGACGCATAAACGCCGTCTCGAGCGAGCGTTTGAACGCGTCAAACGGAAGTTCCGTCTCGTCGTGCTTGTCGATCTGATTGATGATGATCGAGTAGGGGCGGGCTTCAGCGCTGAACTGTTTCATCAACTGGATGTTCTGCTCCGATTGGACGTGATTGTAGTCCATCATGAAGAACAAATGGTCGGCGAGGAAGAGCGACCGTTCCGTCGCTTGGCGGTGACGCTCATCGGTCGAGTCGATACCTGGTGTGTCCATCAAGACGACATCACTTCCGAACGGGAAGCGCGGCAGGGCGTATTCGACTTCTTTGATCTCTTCGATTTTGCAGTAGTCACCTAAATGTTCGAGCTCATCGGTCCCGAGTCGGATCCAGTCCGTGTCATTGATTGCGACCGAGGCACTTGCGTCACCGTTACGGAGCGTGACGATGTTCGCGCTCGTCGGGATCGGGCTCGTCGGTAATACCCCGTCGCCGAGCCAGTTGTTGAGCAGCGTCGATTTACCGGCCGAGAAGTGACCGCAGACGGCGATCCAGATCTCGTCACGCGTCACTTTCCGGAGTGCGGTCCGGGCGAGCCGGGCCGACTCGGTCTCGTCTTCTGTTTCAAATACGTCGGTCAATTGCGCCAGGCGCATGCGTTGTTCGTTCATAATCCCCATCCCCTAATCATGATTCCGTCGTGATCCCGACGCGGTGTCTGATGTATGTTCTGTCTTTCCAGGCGCGAAGCACGAGCTCGGCGACGTCATCCCGTGAGATCGGGCCTGAGTTCAACGTGCCCAACACGTCGGCCGTGATGACAATCTCACCGACAGATTCGCCTTCGATCAATTGCGTCGGACAGACGATCGTGTAGTCGAGGTCGGAGGCTTCGAACAGCTCATAGGCTCGGGCGTGGTCCTCGGCTGCGGTCGTCATCGAGCGTTTCGACTCACGCGTCTCGAAGCGATAGTTGTCCGAGTCGTGTGCCCGTAAGATGCCGGCTGTGCCGACGATCAAGATGCGTTTGAGTCCTGCCTGTTGCATCGCCGCGATGACGAGCGGGGTGAAGTGCGACAAGACGTTTTGTTTGTCGGTGCCGAGTGCTGACATGACGACGTCAGCACGTTGTATCGTTTCAATGACGGCTTCCTGGTCGGTGGCGTCGCCGATGATGACGTCAAGACCGTCCCTCGGTTGAAGCGGTCGTCTCGTTAATAGGCGGACGTGATGTCCGTCCTCCAGTAATCGTTCAAGCATCCGCATCCCCGTGCGGCCGCTTCCTCCAAATAAAGCAATGGTTGACAAGTAAACCCCTCCCCATCAAGATTAAAGAAAATATCCAACGCCATCATACCACGGAAGCGCTCTCGAATCGGGCAAAATGACCTGACTTCGACCGGTTCGAAGGGCAAATGTTTCACGCACGCCGAAGTCGGCTAAAAAAATTGCATGACGTGTACAAAGGGGGAAGACACTCCGGTGTCGAGAACGCATGAGATTTGGAGCTAGAACGATCAAAACCGGGATTTCTGTCGCCCTGGTGTTACTTATTGCCGAAGCGTTTCAATTTGAACAAATCGTCGTCCCGGCACTCGCGGCCTCACTCGCCTTACTGCCGTCGGTGTATCAGACGGGTGTCCGGCTTTTAGAGGAGATGAAAGGGAACTTGATCGGTGCCTTACTGGCCGTGTTCTCGTTGATGCTGACACCGAACCCGACACCGATCGCAATCGGCGTCGTCATCATCATCGCCATCTCGATCCTGCTCTTCTTGAACCTCGAGTCGACGACGCGGACCGTCATCTTGACGACGATCTTGATCATGGAAGGGGCGAGCCAGTCCGACTTGTCGATTTGGATGTTCGCCGGCGAACGTTACTTGCTCATCATGATGGGGATCACCGTCGCGCTGCTCGTCAACGCGTTATTGTTCCCGCCGCGCTATGAACGGAAGCTCGAAGATGAGATCACGACCGTCTTTCAAATGGCGGTCCGGATCGCTCGCTTGTTCTCCGAGACGGAAGGCGGCCGCTCGTCGTTCGAATCGCTCGACGAGACGAAAAAGAAACATCGCGGTTCGAAGACGACGTATGATTACTTCGAAGAAGA
The DNA here is from genome assembly GCF_004337175.1 of Exiguobacterium sp. SH1S21. Taxonomy (NCBI): domain Bacteria; kingdom Bacillati; phylum Bacillota; class Bacilli; order Caryophanales; genus Exiguobacterium; species Exiguobacterium sp. SH1S21. The sequence goes on from NZ_SJUY01000004.1 coordinate 130,638, forward strand.
GATCAAAGCCAACCGCTGGCTCGAGAAGAAGACGCCGATCTACCGTCGGGCCGTCCTCAAGTCGAAGATGATCGACACGAACAGTGCCGCCATCCACGTGCTCGACAAATTGTACGACGATTATTTGACGGTCGAACATCTGCCGCCACAACTCGAAGAAGAACTGTTGCGCCATATGCGGCACTTGCTGCGTCGGCATGAGCGTTTGTTCTCGGCGTATGAACTCGAGAACGAACACATCATCGACCGCGAGGAAGACTTGATCCACGAGAACTTCGACTTCGCCAAGCTGATGATCGAGAAGATGCGCGACGAAGAGGAAGAACTCATCTTGACCGTCGTCCCGCTCGTCGCGGCGATGACGAACTGGGTCAAGGCGATGAACGAACTCGAGCGCTACCTCATCACCGAGATGAAGAAGCATAGCGACAACTTGAAAGTGGAACCGCGCAAGAAGTGGTTCTTTGAAGACTAAAAACCGCTCTCGTGAACTGAAACAAAAAAGTTAGACACTAAATAATTTGTCAGGCGACTTCGAGAACCTGGGTCCGGTATTCCACCGGGCTCAGTTTTTTTGTCGTTTTTTGATGCGGCGATGATAGTAGGAGTCGACATAACGCTCGATCTCTTGTTTGAAATGAGTCATGTCATAAAGAAAGCGTTAGTGAAGTTACAGATGTACCATAATCAGCTGGTTGAACTGCTTTTTGAATAAAAAAAAGCATCAGCTAACTTGGCTTTTAAAAAGTCAGTTAGTTGATGCAATTTTTATGAGCTGAGCTTGTTTATTTTTTATTTTCGTCACGTAAGGGGAGAACCGGGTTGAACCCATGTAATGATCTTGTTCCGATAGACTGGAGAGTAACGCGAGGATACTTTTAAGCTGCTTCGCCCCTTCTTGGATGCTCAAGTGGTTGACATGCCCTTTCTGATCTAATCGGTTCACAAACAGCTCGACTTTCCCGCCGCTTTCAATCAATTCCCGACTGACCAATGCCGTATCCTCTATCAGTTCCTCAAACTTATGATGTAGGCCGATCCCGTTCGAAGCTGACAAATCGAGGTACACCGTGAACATATCTTGATTGACCGGCTGGTACAGTTTCGTTTGCAAGGTGGACTTCTTCGCCGTCGCATACCAATCGATTTGTCTGGACGGTTCATCCTCATAGGGCTTCGAGGAGATTTGTAATAACCGATCTTTAATTGGAGAATATTTAGAGACGCGCTCACCAAGCTTCAGGTGTGACCGGATACGTTGCGCATGAGTACTTGAAATCGATGGATAGACCGTCCAACGTAAAGGGGGAGCCAAATAGAGTGTCAACGTCCCTAACGATAGAGGCAAGCTAATCGTGATGGAGATTTCAGCTACTTCGATGGGTCCCCTTCGATTACCTGTAAGTTCGAAGACGAAATCAGACGGCAGCTCGTCCAATTCGATGATGGATTCCGTATGCCCCTCTAGATTCACGACGTAATGTCCATCCTTCGGCGTACGTATATATGTTTTCGTGCTCATTTCGTTTAACAGGTGCACGTTCGTCAGGTCGAGGGTGAACTTACACCTGTCGTCTTTGAACAGAATCGAGTCGTACTGCCTCCAGGTGACGTCCATTTGTGCAGTCAATCGTTTCGTGTAACGCTCGATGTAAAGACTTGCCGCCAAAAAAACAGCGAGAACGAATGAAAGGATCGAGAGGTACGGCACGAACAATAAGATGAGCATCACTGAAAACAAGACGATTTGGATGCGCTTCTCAAGCAAGAAGAATACATTGGTCGAGATGTTCATCCCGGTCACATGCCCATCTCGACCGGGACCGGGACGGACTCCAAGATTTCTTCCACAACCATTGCCTTCGAGGACTTGATCTCGCCTTCGAGCGTCAGTGTCAACCGATGAGCGAAAACGTATGGGGCCAAGAACTTGATGTCCTCTGGTGTGACATAGTCACGATTGTGGATATAGGCATAACTTTGCGCGGCTTTCGAGAGCGCAATCGTCGCACGGGGGCTGATTCCCGTCTGAACGTTCCGGTGACTGCGTGACGCGGTCGCGATCGAGACGATATAACGTAACACGTCTTTCGAGATGTGAATTTTCATGGCATCTGCTCGATATTGTAAGAGTTGCTCGAAGTCGACATTCGCTAAAACCGTCTTACGGGTCTCGGTGACGGATTCCTCTAGCAATTGAAGTTCGAATTCCTCAGTCGGATACCCTGTATGTAGACACATCATGAAGCGGTCAAGCTGCGCATCAGGCAAAGAGAATGTGCCGGATGATTCAATCGGATTTTGCGTCGCGATGACGAAGAAAGGGGTAGGTAGATGATATGTCTTGCCCCCGACCGTCACCTGTCGTTCTTCCATCGCTTCGAGCAACGCGGACTGCGTACGTGGGACGGCCCGGTTGATTTCATCGATGAGCACGATGTTGGAGAAAATCGGGCCTTGCTTATTTTCAAACTCTTGCGTCTTCAGGTTAAAAAAATCCGAACCGATAATGTCAGATGGTAATAAGTCGGCTGTGAACTGGATCCTTGAAAAGTCGCCATGGAAACTCGTCGCCAATGTCTTTGCCAGCATCGTCTTCCCGGTACCAGGGACATCTTCCAAGAGCACATGTCCGTTCGCCAGCAGCGACGTCACACACAGTTCGACCACTTTCGGGTTGCCCAAATAAACTTGGTTGATTTCATCGATCATCGCACGAATGTTCATCAAGATTTCTCTCCTTTATGGTGTTGTATGTACTGTCTGACAGATACTTTGAAGTCATGAAGTGAGCGCTCGTCGATCACGTCCAGTTCTCCATATCGCACATCGGCATAAGGTTTCACAGATTGTTCGAATCGAATGCGTGCAAACCACTCTGAGACGGTCTCATGTGGTTTTCGTTTTTGAGCGTCGCTCAAGGCGTCATTCAACGCCACGAGTAGTTTTCCAAGTTCGGTATCAGAGGCATAGAAAACGGTTGGTGTGGTCGTGGACACTGTGTTCATGTTGGCTTGCGCTGATAATGGTCTCTCGTCATCTGAGGACAGAGTCGCTTTGCGGCGCCGCTTATCCCACCAATCCCGTACTCGCTTGTAGTACTTGAGAAATAAAATGATCAAGAAAGCTATAACGGCCCATTTCAGGACGTCTGAAGCAGTATTTTGATTCTCACCGGTAATTTTTTTCTCAAAGCGTTCTTTCGACAAAAGGTTATGCCATTTCGGTATATCATTAGTGTCCTCAAGATTCTCTGTTTTTTCCTTAAAGGTTGCCGGCTCACCGTCAATATACCTTGGCTTCCCAGACATGTCTTGTTGGGTGGGACGATCTACAATCATTCCATATAGGAAAGTGCCCCCGATCTTAACTAAAGCGACGATGATCAAGGTCGATATGATGAAATAATACATTCTTCTTTTCTGCATAAACCCTCCTTCATTTTATTCTTCGAAAAGGTAAAAGCATAAATCAATCTTTCAAACGAGTTCAGTAGAGTAAGTTAATTTATACTTAAATATTCCATTATAAAAAAATAATGTCAATAATTGAATTTAAATACATTTAGAGGCTGTTAACCACCAACTTTTTAATTCGTCGTATAATAAAGAAATCTTAAGCGATGCGGAGAGAAGCGAATGCAGACTCATTTACAGCATATGATGAAGTTCTGGAACATCCGCGTCAGGTCCGACGAGTCAGACCTCGATTGGGACAGGTTGAACAGTTTCACAGTATCAAGGTGAAACTTTTTTCAAATAAACGACGTATACTAAAAGAGAGACGGACAACGCGTCCGAACGGATAGGGGGAAACACCAATGTCAGACATAGAAACAGTACCAGCATCACTCAGCGGAAAACTACCGATCGAAGCACGGACCGTGTTCCGGTTGTCTAGCGCCATCTTTTACTTGATCGGGCTCGTCATCACCGGCGGTCTCGTCGTCGCCTCGCTCTATTTTGACTGGCCGACGTGGCTTCAATACACGATGTACGCCTTGCTCGCCATCGATCTTATCTATAGCGCGATCGACATCATCGTGTTCCAAAAGTGGAAACAAGAACGCTTCACGTATGACGTAAAACCGCTCGAGATACGATTGCATCATGGCATCATCACGACACACGACGTGTTGATCCCGATGACGAAAGTGCAATACGTCCACGCCCAGCAAGGGCCGTTGCTCCGGAAATATGGTCTGCAGACGATCACGATTGGCACCGCGGCCGGGTCGCATGAGATCTATGCGATCGAAGAGTCGTTCGCGAAGACGCTCCGTGAACAAATCGCGGTCTACGCCCGGATTGAAGAGGAGGATGTCGTATGACGGAAGCGACGCTCACTTGGCATCGTCTACCGATTCGCGTTTTACTGTTACGTGTTTTAGAGGTCATCAAGTCGTTTATCATCCCGCTCGTACTGCTGTTTGTGATCAATAACGACTGGAGTTCGACGTTCGGCATCATTTTGCGCGTCGGGATCTTGCTTTTTCTCTTACTAGACGTGATTCAAAAATTCTTCGGCTGGCGTAATTTCCGCTACGCCTTGGACGACAAGACGATGTATATCATCGATGGGAATTGGATCAAAAAAGAGAAGTCGCTCCCGCTCTATAAAATTCAAAGCGTCCATTCGAACAGCCCGTTCCTTTATCGTCTGCTCAGTGTCGTCGAGTTGACGTTCGATACGAACGCGAACAGTGATGACGCCTCGTTCAAATTGGCCGGGGTGCTCCCACAGGAAGCGCAACGGTTAGAGGACATCCTCGACCAATCGCGGCAACGCAAGACCGAGACCGAACCGACACTCGAAGGCGAAGCAATCGAAGCCGTGACGGAAAAACCGGCCGGCGTCATGCTCTATGCCTTGTCGACACGCGAGATCATCATCGCATCACTGACATCGCTGTCGGTATTCGCCATCTTCCCGGTCGCTTCGACAGTCGTGTCCTCAATCGATGACTTCATCAACCTTGATGGAACGTTCAATCAAATCGAGGACTGGGTCGTCCATGCCTCGTTCATCGCGCTAGGATTATCTGTCCTGACGATTCTGATCATGTCTTTAATCATCGGGACTGTCATCAACTTCATGAAGTATGGAAACTTCCACCTCGAACGAAGAGGTGACCGGGTCCGCGTCGAGAAAGGACTTTTGAACCGTTCAGCGAAAGAAATCCCGTATGAGAAGATTCAAGCGATCCGCATCAAAGAAACGTTCATCCGGCGCTGGTTCAATATCGTCGGTGTCGAGCTCGTCGCAGCGGGCACGATGGACGAGTTAAAAGATGAGTCGTCGACGATTCTTCCGTTCGTAAAACGGAACAAGGCGATGGCCGTGCTGAACGAACACTTCAATCAGTTCACATGGGCCGATACGCTCCATCGTCTGCCGACACGTTCGCTTTGGATCAAGTTGATGCGCATCAGTTGGTTCGGTCTCATCATCAGTGGCGTCGTCCTTTATTTCTTCCGCGATTACGCCTGGTGGCTCGTCTTGTTGTGGGCCATCATCATTAGCGGCCGCGTGTTGAACTACATGACGACCCGCTATGCTCGGAACGATGACTTCATCGAGCTTCGGACAGGTGCGTTCAACGTCCGTTCGTTTTTAACTGATAAACCTCGGATCGAACGGGTAGAAGTGACGCAGACGCCGCTCCAACGCCGCTTTGGATTATGTAACGTCCAATTGTCGACGCGCGGCGGTCTCTTATCCGTCGAGTCGATTGAGGACATCCCGCGCCAAGAGGCGGACGCCATGCTCGCCTGGTTCTCACGCTATAACGTACAACACACGAAAAGGCAGGGCTAAATTTCTAATTGCTGTCTGTGAGTATAGGCATTGGGACTATTGTCTAAAACGTAAGGTATGTATTCAGTACAAAAATGAGGAAGGGATGATTTAGTTTAAAATAATCATAATTGATTGGAGTCGTGGTTGTCCTTATTCATTCTAGACGATAACTAAGCAAACGAATCTTAAATATATTAGGCGAGAGTTCTCGCTCCACTGAGCGGCTCGGTCATGGTCCAGCGTAGGATTGAGATGAATCGCCCGTCCCCCATTATCACGGTCATCCCTGTGACAAACATAACGAACAAAAGTTCGTGATTCCGTCAGATTTCCTCGCCTCCTCCGGGGGTATCGGATGAGGAAGAGACGCATCACGATTTTGGCCGAGAGGGGCGGAGGCATGCTGAAGGGCTACAAATACCGGCTCTACCCGACGGAGGCCCAGGCTGACTTCCTGGTCAGGACGATCGGCTGCGCCCGCTTCATCTACAACAAGCTGCTTGAGGACCACATCACCATCCACAAGGAGGCGGAGGCGGGGAACGAACCAAGGCGGAAGCCGCCGACGCCGGCCTCCTACAAGCCGCTATTCCCGTTCCTGTGTGAGGCGGACAGTCTCGCGCTCGCGAACGCGAAGCTACACCTCGACGCGGCGTTCGCGAAGTTCTTCGCCGGGACGGCCGGCTTCCCGGTGTTCAAATCAAAACGGAGGTCGCGTGCGTCCTACACGACGAACAACCAGCAAGGCACGATCCGCATCGAGGGCGGACGCATCCGGCTCCCCAAGGTCGGGTTCATCCGCTTCAAGCAGCACCGCGACTTCGACGGTGACATTCGGTCGGCGACCGTGTCGATGACGAAGACGGGTAAGTTCTTCGTGTCGCTCCTCGTCGAGCAGGCCGACGAGCCATGGGTCCCGGCCGCGCACAGGATCGGGATTGACCTCGGTCTCGTACACTTCGCCTCCACGACGAACGACGCGCTCTTTACGGAGAAAATCCCGAACCCGCGCAACCTGCGAAAGGCCGAGGCGCAGCTCAAACGGGCGCAGCGCGCGCTCGCCCGTAAGAAGCCGGGAAGCAAGAACCGTGAGAAGGCACGGATTCTCCTCGCGAAGAGACACGAGCAGGTCAATAACCGAAGACACGACTTCCTCCACAAGCTGTCGCGACGCATCGTCGACGAGAACCAAGTCGTCGTGGTCGAGACACTCCGAACGAGGGAGATGATGCAAAATCGGCGCCTGGCGAGGTCGATCGGGGACGCCGGATGGGGCGAGTTCGTCCGCCAGCTCGCCTACAAATGGAGGACCCATGGCCGCACGCTCATCAAGGCCGACCCATGGTTCGCCTCAACCCAAATCTGTTCGCGCTGTGGCGAGAACAGTGGCAAGAAAGGATTGGACATCCGGGAGTGGACGTGTGTCGCGTGCGGCGCGCACCACGACCGCGACGTCAACGCGAGCCTCAACCTGTTGCGCCTCGCCGAGGAAATCATGTCTTCAGGGCAAGGACTGCCCGACGAGCTTGGCCCATAACCGTAGCTAGTAAAAGCACGGTCTTCCCAAGCAGCTCGTACTTCAGGATGCGAAGCAGCCAAGTTGCAAGTAGTTCACTGGTGTTACTAATATCTAAATAAATGATAAAGAAGTGTTATTACAATTGAAATTCTTGAATTGTCAGGGTCGGGACGACCCATAGAGCTTGGTAAATAGTCTTAAAGTATAAGACGTTCCCAAGAAACTGCGATATAATTTATACATCAAAGTAGTCCACGAGTGGTCCCAGCCGCTTTGAAGTTTCAGATGAAATGGATAATACTATTTCTTAACTAATTTAAAATCAATTGGTGTTTCTATTACTGAAAAATGGGAACCAGTATGGTATGATACAAGTAGAAAGAGACCGGTGCTCGATACACCGGCCTCTGGCTTACAGGCTACCACTTCAAAAGTGGCCCAGCCGCCACAATGGTTAGTGAATCAGAAAGTGACCCATCTCATTGCGCCGAGGGGGTCATTTTTTTGTGCGTTCAGATTTTGCACGATCGGATGATTGGTGGATTACCAAGTGAACAATGATCGGAGCGAGAATCGGGACGATTACATAATCGCCGACCCAATTCCACAGTTGTTCCATCCGCACCACCGCCTTCCTCCATTGCGGAATTGACGGCTGACCCCACTATTGCTGCGTTAACCTGCCTCTTTATTATAGCAGATTCCGCGCAAAAAAGATGCTAAAAACAAGAACGTTTGTTCTTATTTTATAAAATGAACCTTTAGATGGAGTCGTCTCAACATTGGGTCCAAAGATGGAATTGAACTATGATAGTGTTGCATGTCTGAAGTCAGACAGGATATAATAAGTCTCGTGTGTATTCACATGGGTGGGTGAGGGTGCCAACAAAGGATTGATTCCTATGGCAAAACAAACAGAATGGAAAACAGAAACATACGGGGGCGTGCTGAACTTTCTGGCGACAGCATACATCCCGGCCGTACATGCGGCAATCTTGACACAAGCCGGACTCCCGTTCGAGGGAGCGCTCGTCGGAGCGATTTTGACAAGTATCATCGGGACGTTCATCGCGGGACTGTTCAACTTACCGTTGTTGCTCCTACCTGGTATGGGCATCAACGCGTTGTTCACGTACACGCTCGTCTTGCAGATGGGACTGAGCTGGCAGAGCGCGCTCGCCGTCTCGCTCGTCTCGGGGGCGCTCGTCGTCCTCATGACGGTGACGAAAGTGGCGAGGAAACTCGCGAACGCGTTCCCGCCGATCATTCATGACGGACTGACGGTCGGGCTCGGCCTGTTCCTCATCTTGATCGGGCTCGAAGCGGCAGGGATCGTCTCGGGCGGTGGTGGGGCACTGCTCCACATCGGAGACCTTGGGGAGCGACCGGTGCAGGTCGCGTTCCTGACGCTATTCGTCGCGATTCTTTTGTTCTTGAAGATGGGACCGAGCAGCTTCCTCTGGACGATCGCGTTCGGTGTCGGTTTGAGCGCTGTCACGGGCACGCTCGACTGGACAGGTGAGTTCGCGCTCACACCGTTCTTCGAGTCGTTCGGGACCGTGTTCGGCAACGTGTCGTTCGCGCAGTCGACATCACCGATCTTCTTGATCGCGGTCGGCGTGTTGACGCTCGTCTTGTTGATCGAGAACATCAGCCTGATCCAGAATCAGACTCGGGCGATCGGCAAGGACGATCAAGCCCCGAAAGGCTTGATCGCACAAGGATTGTCGACGATGGCCGGGGCCATGTTCGGCTCGAGCCCGACCGTCTCGACGGTCGAGGTCGCGGCCGGCATCTCGGTCGGCGCACGCGGCGGCATCTCGTCGTTCGTGACGTCAGGTCTTTACGTCGTCTCGCTCTTGCTGTTGCCGCTGTTCGCGATCATTCCGGTGACGGCGATCGCGCCGGTCTTGATCATCATCGGCATGATGATGTTCCAGAACGTGAAACATCTGCCACTCGACAATTGGGAGCAGGCCTTCCCGGCGATCCTCGTCATTATCATGATCCCGTTCACGTACTCCATCGTCGATGGCATCGGGCTCGGCTTCATCGCCTATACGATGATCGTCTTGTTCAAGAAGGGCTATCGCTCGCTCAGTCCGGTCGTCGGTGTCTTGACCGTATTGTTCTTGGTTTTCTTTTCTTTACCAGTCTGGCTGTAAACATGCTGAACGGTCCCGTTCAGCATATGCTCTCCAATCGACAGTGGAAACTTGTTCCTAACGATTGGAGAGATAATCACGAGAAGAGGAGCGTCGTCCCGGGAGGATGATGCTCCTCTTCTTTCGTGTAATCAACTTCATTCTTTACTAATCGTTCTAGAAAGGATATAGTGAGGGTGTAGTTAGAACGTTCATTCTAAAACTGTGTGGTGACCGAAGGAGGATCGAGATGGCTAGAAGTAAAGAGTTTGACGAAACGATTGTATTAAAGAAAGCGATGGAATTGTTTTGGGAACAAGGGTATGAGAAAACATCGATGCAAGACTTGGTCGACCATATGGGGATTCATCGAAGAAGCATTTACGACACGTTTGGCGACAAACGCTCGTTGTTCTTAGCATCGCTCGGCGAGTATGAAAAATTCATCACGCATGAGATGGAGACGATTATTCATCAACATGAGTCCATCAAATCAGCCATCGAGGACGTGTTCCGCTTCATCCTGCGGTCTTCTGAAACGTATCCGAAAGGGTGCCTATCAGTCAATGCGGCCGTCGAATTGTCGCTCTTGGACCAAGAAATCGACCGGATGGCGACGACGATGTTCCATCGGACCGAGAACATGTTCCAAGAGTTGATTCAACAAGGGCAACGCACTGGCGAACTGTCAACCGACATCGATGCGGAACAGACGGCGCGTTTCTTGCACAACAACTTGATCGGTCTTCGTGTCTTGATCAAAACGAACTACACGCAAAAAGAATTAGAAAGCATCATCGCGCTGGCACTCAGCGTGTTGGACTGACTTTCTTTTTTTACCTGTTTTAGAACGTTCATTCTAAAAAACATCAACAGGTTTTTATCATACTTAGGGTGCACAGTTACAAGCCGTTGCGAAATGGGCGCAACAAAAGCCGGACGAAGACTATGAATGGCTACATGCGATCGAACAACCGGTCCTTGTGACGAATGGGATTAAAGATGTCATGGTGCCGACTGAGAACAGTTACATTTTGGCCGAAAAAATACCGAACGCACAATTGATCGTCTATCCGGATTCTGGACACGGTCATCTGTTCCAGTTCCCCGAACGATTTGCCGCACACGTCAACCTATTCCTCGATTCAGATGCGATTTGATCATCTGTCGAGACAAACAAAGGAGAGTCAATCATGAACAAAATGATGAAAGCAGCTCAAATCAGTCGATATTCGAAAGTAATCGAAGCGCAAGTGAACGAGGTACGTGTTCCGGACATCGGGGACAATGATGTGTTGATCATGGTAAAGGCCGCCGCCATCAATCCACTCGAGATGTTGATCATGACCGGTAGCGTAAAACTGATTCAAGATTATGCTTTCCCGCTGACAATCGGGAACGAACTGGCGGGTGTCGTCGAACAGGTCGGGAAACATGTGACCGGTTATTCCGTCGGGGATGACGTCTACACGCGTCTGCCGATCGAAAAAATCGGGGCCATCGCTGAATATGTAGCAGTCGATGCATCTGCCATCGCAAGGATGCCCAAAAACTTATCTTACGAAGAGGCAGCAGCTGTCGCTTTAACGGGACTCACAGCCTACCAAGGACTACATGAAGAGTTAAACGTCCAGTCCGGACAATCTGTGTTCATTCCGGGGGGATCGGGTAGTTTCGGTCAAATGGCCGTTCCGCTCGCGAAGTCGTTAGGTCTGACAGTGATCGTCAGTGGGAATGCGGAGTCACGCGAACGGACGCTGAAGCTTGGTGCCGATCAATATTTGGATTACACGACGCAAAACTATGAGGACGTCCTGAAAAACGTGGATTATGTCATCGATACGTTAGGGCCGACAGAATTCAAGAAAGAGCTGAGCATCCTCAAACGAGGCGGACGACTCCTGTCTTTGCGGACAGGACCGAATAAACGTTTCGCAAAAGACCGACAGCTCCCGTTCTGGAAACAAACGTTATTTTCGATGGCGGGTGCGAAATATGACCGGATGGCCAAAAAACATGACGTCGAATACCGCTTCATCTTCGTACGTGCGAATGGGTCACAACTCAAAGAAATCACGAGCGTCGTGGAGGCGAACCAAGTCGTTCCTGCCCTTCATCCGAAACGATTTACGATTGATGAAGTGAACGAAGCACTACAGTTAGTTGCGACGGGTCGGCCGAAAGGAAAGGTCATCATTACGTTCTGAAGTATGTGAGACTACTGCTTGTAGCAGAAAAAGAGGGAGAGACTGCCATGAAAAAAACGGTTCTCATCACAGGCGTGTCAGGTGGGATCGGCAAAGAATTGGCCGATCGCTTTGCCCGGGATGGACATGAGATGGTACTCGTGTCACGGAATGAAGCGAAACTGTTAGAAATCGCTAAAGATTATCGGATCAATCATGGTGTCGGCGTCACCGTCATCGCCAAAGACATCGCGTCACCTGGAGTGCCAGAAGCGATTTACAAGGAGCTCCAGGAGAAGGGGATCCACGTGGACTACTTGGTCAACAATGCCGGGTTCGGTCTGTACGGGACGTTCTTAGAGACAGACATGAACCAAGAGGTGAATATGATTGACGTCAACATCAAGGCGTTGACGGTGATGACCAAATTGTTTTTACCCGGTATGGTTGAACGGAATCAAGGGGGCATCATGAATGTGTCTTCCATGGTCGGTTTTTTCCCGGGACCGTTGATGTCGGTGTACCACGCGACGAAGTCATACGTGTTATCGTTCTCAGAAGCGCTCGAAAATGAAGTGAGCGGGACGAACGTGACGGTGACCGCTTTATGTCCAGGGTTAACATCGACCGGTTTCGTCGACCGCTCCGGGATGCAGGCGTCAAAACTGTTTCAAACGGGCACGATCATGGAAGCAGGACGGGTCGCGGATATCGGGTATCGTGGCTTTATGAACGGAAAGACCTTGATCATCCCAGGGAGACGGAATCGGCTCGTTGCCTTCCTGCCCCGACTGCTTTCGCGTAAGCGAATCACTCGCATGATGCGAACTATGCAGGATGGATCGAAGCAGTGAATGAATAGGGCGGCATAAACATCTGAGGCTCAAACATAGCGCGGTACCGTTCCTAACGGGGCCGTTTTTTGTATGATTGAAAAAGGAGGTGTTCGAATGGATCAAGCAGGCGGATTCATTTCCATCGGGATGGCTTATCCGAACCATTATCCGTTACCTAAACTTGCTCAAAATGTATGTGAGGAACTGTTAAGTAGCGGTGGAGAAATCATAGACGTGACATTCAGTCAGGATGAAGCGGGGAACGATTGGACGACAACGACAGATACCGACTTTGCTCGGATCGGGCATTTTGGATCTATCCATTTACGAAGCAACTATTTTGGAGGCGCAGATATGGTGATGACCGTGTCTCTTCAAGAGATGGACACTTATGTCGGGATACTCATCGATTTGAACTGGGGGGATGTCGTTTCACATCCTGCATCGAGATCCGCGTTCACACAGCAAATCGAACGACTGCTCGTCGACGTGTATCGTCATGTGCCATTCTCCTACGCGATTGCTGGGCACGAACTTGAACTGGATTGGGCCCCTGGGGTATTTCCGACGTCAGCGGACTGGCTAAATGCGTTTTCCCTTTCTATTGTCCCGACGCCAGAAGGCTTAACGGTCACTTACGGTTCGATTTCAATCGACGGGATAACTCCACAATGCAAAAAGAAAGTGTCCATCTCGCTAGATGTATAAGTCATCATTGTGAGAATCAATCGCTTCCGTCAAGCGTTCCTTGATTGACCAAGGATAGAAAAATATGACCGGAACAGAAGTAATCGAACATGATACAATTTCCTTACCTTATGAATTGAGGAGGGACAGATTCATGACTAATCGTTCAAACGTCATCGACGAATTTGCATCCTATACAGATTGGCTAAACACGCTAGAGAGATTGGATGAATCGATGTGGGAAACGCAATTGCGACCGACAAATGGTCAATCAAAGCAGTCGTCCTTCACATCGCCCATTGGGACAACCATCTGTTGAATGTCATCATCCCAGCCGTGAAGAACGGAGAAGGGATGATCTTCCCTGAGTTCGACTCGTTTAACGCGCGGGCGACCCAAAAAGCGAAACGTCTCTCGGGAGAAAACGTTCTCCAATTAGCCAAAACGAGTCGGAGTTCACTCATAGAAGTGCTGCGGTCATTGCGTCAAGAGACGCTGACTTCGCACACGACGGCGAACGGGGTGACCCATTGCCCGCATCAGGGTGTTCCGTATACGCTTACTTATATCGTCACCGAGTGCATCGGACATGACCGGCATCACCAGCAGCAAGTCGACGCCATATTGGGAAGAACATCTTGAAGAGACGAGCGAAAGTGCGCGGTATCAGACGAAGATTGAAACGGTTGCACATGTATATCGAAGACCAGACCCATCCGTTCCCGACGACGTTCCATGACGGGTATTGGCACAACAAAATCCCGATTGATCAACCGTTCTTACTGTTGATACAGGAGAACAGCCGGATTCAATATGCGGTCATCGAGGCGATGATGGAGGGGGCCTCCCGTCTCGTGCGTCTCCGAGAAGAGGAGCGGAACCGGGTCGTCGTCTTGTTGGACCTTCCGACGCTTTGGCAGTCCGAACTCCTCGTGTTTGAAAATGATGCACGATTGAAGGTGTTTATGGAACGAGAGACGCCAGAGCAGACGTGGACGCGCTTGCCCTTAGATGATGTGTTTCAACAAAAGCTCGTCGCCTCAGCGGATGTCGAGGTGCATCGGTTCCACGAGCGGATTCAAGATGAGGATGATATTTATACAGGAGAAGTCTGGTTGCTCGTTCAATGAACGGGCAATTTTTTTGTATGACGAATAATAGGAAGTTAAGCACAACGTCTCAACGTAAACCCAAAAACAACAGTGATATTTACAAGTTGATTAAAATGTCGAAAGGTAATTTGATAGAAAATATGGTACAATTTAACATGTAAAAGGAAGATGACTCATAATCTTTACTACACAGTCTTTCGAAGAGAAAAAACATCATCATGATAAAAGCTCACGATAAATGCTTGATGGTTTAAAAAGAGACGGAGGTCGTTCAGTTGAAAAGATTCACACTTCTTCTACTTTGTATTCCTTTGATTCTGTTATCGGCATGCATTGGTGACAAAGAAAATGTCGAAGCTATAAAAGAGAACGTTAACGTGCAGCCTAAGACTATAAAAATAAGCGACGATAGTGAATTAAAAATCGTGCCACTTTACACACAGTATCAAAAGTATTTGGAGGCATCTCTAGAGACGAATGATTCAGAACAGAAAAAGAAATTTTTTAGAGAATTTGTTCTCGATTACATAGGGAAGATTGGAGAAGAGGAGAAGTTCGGAACAGCGGATTTGAAAGGCAACTTTTTGATGAAATCGACATCCTATGAGCAACAACTCCTAAATCGAATCGATGTGCTGATGAGCAAACATGGTGAGATTGAAGAAACGATTATAAAAACTTACATCGCTTCCCATCAGGCACTTCCTAAAAAGAAAAGTACGATTTTTCTCGTACCAATCAATTCAGAATTTGCATTTATCGGTGAGTCACTGGGTGGGATTAGTGGAAATGCATATAAAGATACTTTTGTCTTTTATCTGAATGAAGACTTCGATAAAGATATCCTTGCTTATGCGACTGCACATGAATATCATCACTTGATTCTTCGCGACACACCAAACTTTATGGTTAGTTCGGTTTTAAATTCTGTCATATTAGAAGGGAAAGCAGATGCTTTTGCAGATCGAATTGTCAAAGGCGTCTCACCTCCTTGGCATGAACCAATGGATGAGAAGACGAAGGAGCATGTAGCCAACCTTGTTAATGATTATGAAACAACATTTAACGATTTTGTTATCGGTAATGAGCAAAAGAATCTTCCTCGCTGGAGTAACTATATTTTAGGAAAAGATATTCTCAACCATTACTTAGAATCAAATCCAAAGCTTTCGATTCAAGATTGGACATTCAAAGAAGATCATGAAATCTTAGAGGGCTACAAATATCAAGAGATTCTTCAGCAATGACGAAACAAGTCACATGATTTTCCAGTATCGCAGTCGTGATACCCGGTCCCCAATCAGTTCGCTCTATTGATTGGGGGCTTTTGTTTAAAGGAAAGATTACTGAGCTGTGATTATGAAGGGTGATGTTTGACGAAAATCAGCGCGTGCATTCCCTACAACTTCGTGACGAAGCGACCTATCTACTTCCGATTCACGCCTGGTAAGGATGGGGGATCGACTCGTCAAACATTCACCGCTCCACGACCCGTTGATGATCCAAAGCTCAAAACAATATGAGCAAGAGCCGGTGAAACAAATTGACTGGGTCGCTACAGCCAAGACAGGGAAGCTACAGGCGAAAGTATATGAGCGCCAAAACCTCGATACGTTCACATTGATGCTTGACTTGAGCGGTCCGCTCGGGAATGGTCTCCACGCCCGTTACGAAGAGTTGATTCAACAGGCCGCTTATCTGGTATCCTATTTGGTGAAGGAAGAGTGTAAAGTCGAGCTGTTCATCAATCGCCTAGATGCTGATAATAAAGTCGATCACCTTCGGATGAGTGACGGTCGTAAGCAGTTGCGCCTCGCACTCGTGCGCCTGGCGTGGATTCACGAGTCGAATCGATTCGTCGCCTCAAAACGGTTTGGCCGAATCATCGAGCGCCAAAAACATCCACATGCGGAACTGATTCGGATTGATGCGTCATTCCTAAAACAAATGTCTGTCGGTTGAAAGGAGAAAGAAACATGTTCCGCCTGATCACAACATTCGCTTTAGCCGGGGTCTTCACGCTCGGTGCTACGTCGGCAGCTGCGGCGCCGACAGAACGATCCGCGGAGCGTTTCGCTGAAGAACATTTCGAGTCAATCGTCCTCGACCATATCGAAGGAGACGACCCGAGTAACTATCACTTGACGGAAAGTCGCACCGTCTCGTTCGGTCCGCTCCATGAAGTATTGATTGCCGCGCAATCCTGTTATTCGTTGGACGAAATGTGTACGTTCGTCTCGAGCAAGGAGTACGTATCAGCCGTCCTACAAGATGGGGAGCCGAGAAACGTCATCGGTACGTGGGAGCAAGAACCGGGCATTTTCGCCTTCTCCACGTTCGGGTATGGCGACGAGTTGGCCATTGCCTTAGCTGATGTGTCCGGCTCACTCGTCCATTCTGCTCAAGAGAATGCCTGGTTTGACTTAAACGGGGAGACGTTGACCGCCATGACGACCGATGCGAAACGGTTCATCAGCGGAGACACGATCACGCTCGAGATGTATCAGAAACTCTTGGTCGAAACACATTCAAACGATCAAGGTTCTGTGGAGGATGCCCTTACTGGTGGTTCAGGTGACGTTCAGACGATAGAGCCGAAATCTTTTCGGATGATTGGACTCGCGTTGTTGACGGGACTCCCGCTCGGTTATCTTTTTTACCGGAGGCGATGGAAAAGATGAATGTGAAACGTCCGTGGTTACGTGAAGTTGACGCGACCACGGCTTTATTTGTGCGTCGACACGCAGTGGACACGGATAAATTTGAACAAAAGACGGAAAGATTATCACGTTCGAACGATGGTACGTTATGGAAAATCGACCGTTATCAATTCGACCAAGTCTATGATCAAAGGCTTGATGAGGTGTATCGCTCGATTCGTCGACAAGATGCTGACATCTTTTCATTTCATTCGGATGACATACAGATCGATAAGGGTTTTACCGATGTAACGATACTACGTTACCTCATCTTGCATCCGTTCACGCGAGACGTCTATGTCGATGCCGCATCATCTGGGGTCGTTGAGACGGTGTATGTCTGGATGCATCCGATTGAGGTGTGTAAACAGAGAGACCGAATCACTCGTGTGACGCTAGACGTCTCGGACATCGCGACATGTTTTACGGACTACGAGAAAGAGCCGGACTTGAAACTTTGTCGAATCCTCTATCATCAGACAGAGATGCTGATTTTACCGAGCCATGCATTCAAAGAGGGAGAAGCAAATCGCCTAATTTACCGACATCTCGCCGACGCAGAGTTCCCGTTACGCGTGGAGCGGAAAACAAAGGTACTGTTGCCGAAGAGACATCGTTTCTCGTTTGAACGCTTAGAAGAGGATTCTGTCACATCCGGAATCGTTCATAATCATGAGACGATCGCCCCATGGCTGACACTTTCCCGTGACGAACATCGCCAAGACGTCGTCACGTTCTCAAATGAAACGGATTGGCTGTTGAGCTATTACCGTGAGGGACTGACACTACAAGGGACGACAATTGAATCCGTTGAGTCGATTGACACAGCGGATTATGAGACGTTCTTTCACCACGTGACAAAGGGTGTGTTTCCAATCGAGTTGACGTTCTGTCTCGGAGGAACGTTCGGCCCGAGGGAGAAAGTGTATCGATTGACGCTTCATGATGACGACTGGAAGAAGTTGATTGAAGACAAGCTGCTGCCCCAGCTCGGCAATCTGAAAGCAAGCGGGTTTTGGCAGTCCCTCTCATCCCCTACATCTGTACAGACACTTGAAACGTTCATGGGAGAGTATCATCCTCATATCTTCGGAAACTTCGCACTGGCGCATGATGCGCACGACGTGTATCACTTTCTCGACCATGTGAACGTGGCAATCAAGCGGTTTTGAAGTAGTAAGCAGTGCTTTTACATTGCTTGTTGCATATTTTTTACGAAATGGAGCTGTACAAATGAAAACATATACGTGTCTCTGTTGTGGTTACAAAACGCTGGAGGAAAAGCCGCCCGGAACGTTTTTGATTTGTCCGAACTGCTTTTGGGAGGATGATAGCGTAGGCCCCGACGATTGGGGAGGGGCAAACGGTGTTTCTTTACGAACGGCGCAGCGAAATGTGATTCGTTTCGGGTTTTCCGAGGAACAGTTGGTCGGCGATCGTCCATCGAGAGAATATGAAAAGGACGCGACATGGAAACCCGTATGGGAAGCGAATCCGTCGATGTCACCCTCCTTATTAATCGATGGTGTAGTCTTGCATCGAAAAAAGAATAAGCCTATTGATATCAACCGGTTCAATGAACAGTTTGAAAAAATGTTGAAACAAAATGGATGGACGTTTGGCGGAGAATTTGTTCAGTCTGAAGAATAAGAGACTGTTTCGAAAACTACACAACGCATCAAGCCATAAGGTTATACCTCGCTGATCTTGTTTGGCATTTAGAGTAAGAGAACATACAGAAATCAGGTGAAGTTATGTACCGATATAGAATAACCAAATACAATCCCGCCTTTCGAGACGAACCCTATGGATATGAAAAGGACGAATGGACAGCCATTTCTGACATCGGAAAGTCGTTTGAAGGCGTCACGCTTCACTTCGAAGAGTACATGAGAGTTGAAGATGCCTATGTGACCTCGGTCAAGTGGGTCATGAATCATTGCAATGTGACTTCCCTAAGAGTGTCTTATATTGAGAAGCGAGGTCGACTTTCACGTCATGAAATTCAACGGCCTGACCTTTCGGAAATCGTTTATACTGCAAAAACGAGAGATTTGTATAAACGGGTAAAGAAAGGAACTGTGCTGACTGGGTGGAGAATCGAACATATGATTCGCTTGATGTTGCGAGAAGAGCTTTATGCGCAACTCGTTGGGAATGAATCGCATCATAAAGATGAACCGTTTAAAGTGTTTATCGGATACGATTATTTGATGGGGATTCATACGAATATAAATCTTCAGCACCTGAAAGAACAGCTCTTGAATATCGGAATGTATCTCGAAAATCCGTCTGGGGAGAGTTGACTTGAACATACTTAGAGAATTCAAATCAATCGATAGTGAAGTTTGGCGAGTGCAACTCGACGAGAGTGACGCATTCCTCATCATCAAAGATGAGAGAAGGAGGAGTGATCTCACCGATTATCCGTGGTTTTCTGAACATGAGGCTTCTATTTTTGAATCAAAAGAAAACGTGATTCATGTCAGTTATCTCGTCACCCCGGACGTCCGATTGAGTCCGGAACACTTGGCTGAAGTGTATGTAGTTGTCGAACAGCTATTGCATCACATCGCCCAGGCCTCATGTGATATCGTATTCAGCCCATACAGTTTCCCTACCAAAACGGAGATACATACTCATATAAATGAGACGTGTAAGATTGATTCGTATTCAGTCGATGCGTATCGACACCTGACTCAAGTACAGTCCAAATAGATTACGGTTATACAAAAACACCGCCCTTACGCCAATGCGTAGGAGCGGTGTTTTCACATGTACGGCCCGTTCGCCTGAACGACGAACTGCGAGTGCTCGTAATGATAGGTGATACGGGAGTAGTCGAACGGCTTCCCGTTCGTGAGATGAAAGATCGTCTCGATGCGAAGCGTCGGGTCGTCTGCCTGCAAGCCGAGGTATCCGGCTTCCGTCGCGTTCAACCGACCGACCTGCATGTACATGTCGGAGAAGCCGATCGTGACGCCGAGCGCGCTCTGGACATAGTCGAAGATCGAGTCGGCAACGATCTCCCGGTTCAAATACGGGACGATTTGCTTCACGTAATACGACTCCTCGTGACAAAGCACCTCGCCATCGACGAAGCGGACCCGTTCGACGTGATAGACGTCGTCCGTCACGTCGATCCCGAGGTTCTGCGCAACTGTCTCGTCAGGTTTTGTGACCGAGACGTCGAGCACGTCTGACGTCAAGACGCGGTCGCCGAGATTGCTCTTGAACCCTTGCGTCGAGAACAGGCTCATGTAGCCCGGGCGGTTATGACGCCGGACGAAGATGCCGCTCCCGCGAAGTTGGAAGACCACCCCACGCCGTTCGAGCAGTTCGAGCGCTTTCGTCACCGTGCTCTTACTGACGGCATATTGGCTCATCAACTGTTCGAGCACGGGAAGTTTATCGCCTTGTTTCAAATCATGTTGACTGATGTACTGTTCGATCTCTGCTGCAAT
The DNA here is from genome assembly GCF_004337175.1 of Exiguobacterium sp. SH1S21. NCBI lineage: Bacteria > Bacillati > Bacillota > Bacilli > Caryophanales > Exiguobacterium > Exiguobacterium sp. SH1S21. Next base: position 151,084 of record NZ_SJUY01000004.1, read on the forward strand.
CTGTTGGTATTTTAGCACGTTCATCCCTCATCTACTTGAAAATGTTGTCTTCATTATACCACACACATGTTTGCTAAAAGTTCACAAACTTTTTTATTGTATCGCTATTGATTAATTGTACCGGTACAATTATAGTAAGAGTGTACAAAATGTAAGCGTTATGAAAAAAGGAGGGTATTCACTTGAGTAAAGTTCGGGATTATTCAAAACTCGCCAAGGACATCTTGGAGGCTGTCGGCGGGGAAGACAACATCATCAACGCAGCCCGGTGTGCGACACGGCTTCGTCTCGTCTTGAAGCGGTCAAACCCGCAGGCGAAAGAGCGTGTCATGGCGATGCCAGGCGTCATCACGGTCGTCGAGACGGGCGGACAGTTCCAAGTCGTTATCGGACAGCACGTCGGAGAAGTGTTCGAGGAGTTCACGCAGCTCGTAAAAATCGAAGGCACTGAAACGGAGGCGGACCAAAAAGGAACGATACTCAACCGGATCATCGCGACGATGTCCGCGGTGTTCGCGCCGTTCATCTATATTTTAGCGGCAGCCGGGATTTTGCAAGGTGTACTCATTTTAACGACATTGGTATTTGAAGGTTTCGCCGAGACGGGGACGTACGAAGTGTTCAGCTTCATCTCATGGGCACCGTTCACGTTCTTACCGATCTTTATCGCCATCACGGCATCAAAACACTTCAAGACGAACACGTTCATTTCCGTCGCGGCAAGTGCGGCCTTGGTCAGTCCGACATGGGCCGAGATGGCGGCACGCATCACGTCAGGGGAGGCGATCAGCTTCCTTGGGATTGCCTTGTCCGGTACGACGTACACGTCTTCCGTCTTGCCACCGCTCTTCCTCGTCTGGATCTTATCTTACGTCGAGCGGTTCTTGAACCGGCATATGAACGAGGTCATTCGTCCTTTGTTCGTCCCATTCTTCAGTTTAGTGCTCATGGTGCCGCTCACGATCCTCGTCATCGGACCAATCACGACGATGGGTGCGGTCGGGATCGCCAACGGCTATAACTTCCTAGCTGAAAACGCGCCGTTGCTCGCTGGCGCCATCATCGGTGGACTCTGGCAAGTCGTCGTCATCTTCGGGGTCCATTGGGGCGTGACGCCGATGGTGCTCGCAAACTTCGACCTATACGGCCGTGACTCGTTCCAAGCCTATCAGACGATCGCCGTCATCGCCCAAGTCGGCGCCGTCCTCGGTGTCATCTTGAAAGCGAAAAGTCAGGAAATCAAAAAAGTCGGAGTCTCGGCAGGAATCACCGGTCTGTTCGGGATCACCGAGCCTGCGATCTACGGGGTGACGCTACGCTTCAAGAAACCATTCATCTTCGGATGTATCTCGGGTGCGGTCGGTGCCATCGTCGCAAGCTTCTTCAATCCTTATTACTTCGCCTACGCCGGACTCCCGGGCCCACTCACTCTTGTGAACGGAATCAGTGAAGACGTGCCGACATCGATTTGGGGACTGTTGATCGGGACGGCGATTGCCCTCATCCTCCCGGTCGTCTTGATTCAAATCTTCGGCTTCGGGGAAGACACTGCCAAACAGGCAAATGAAGAATTGGCGACGCCAGCGACAGCGGAAGCGAGCGCGACGGTCGTCCAAGAAGAAACGATCTCTGCACCGCTCTCAGGCCGAGTCATCGCCTTGAGTGATGTCCCGGACGACGTGTTCGGCTCGGGTGCAATGGGAAAAGGTTACGCTGTCGAACCAGACGGGAATGAAATTATTGCACCGTTCGACGGGACGGTCGTCATGGTCGCACCGACAAAACATGCAATCGGACTGCGTTCGAACTCAGGGATCGAGCTCTTGATTCACGTCGGGCTCGACACAGTGACACTTGACGGGAAACCGTTCACTGTCCACGTCAAAGATGGGGACAGCTTCAAAGCGGGCGATGTATTGATGACGTTCGATCGCGACATGATCGCCGCCCATAACTTATCAAGTATCACACCAGTCATCGTGACGAACAGCTCGACTTACGCCGATGTACTCGTTCAACCAGGCGATGAGACAGACACAACGAAGCCGATGCTCACGATTGTTCATCAATAAGGAGGAATAAACATGAAGACATTACCGAAAGATTTTCTATGGGGTGGCGCCCTCGCCGCCCATCAATTTGAAGGCGGCTGGGACGCCGACGGCAAAGGCCCGAGCGTCGTCGACGTCTTGACAGCAGGCGCCCATAGCGTCGCACGCCGGATCACGGACAAGGTCGAGCCGGACGAGTTTTATCCGAACCATGAGGCAATCGACTTCTACCACCGCTATAAAGAAGACGTCGCCTTGTTCGCCGAGATGGGTTTGAAGTGTCTCCGGACGTCGATCGGCTGGAGCCGCATCTTCCCGAACGGTGACGACGCCGTACCGAACGAGGCCGGGCTCAAGTTTTACGATGACTTGTTCGATGAGCTGTTGAAGCACGGCATCGAGCCGATCATCACGTTGTCCCACTTCGAGATGCCGCTCCACCTCGCCCGTGAGTACGGCGGGTTCCGCAACCGGGCCGTCGTCGACCATTTCGTCCGCTTCGCCGAGGTCTGTTTCGACCGTTACAAAGACAAGGTCAAATATTGGATGACGTTCAACGAGATCAACAACAAGATGGACGTCAACAACCCGCTCTTCCTCTGGACGAACTCAGGCGTCATCGTCGAGGAAGGCGAGAACGCCCGTGAGGTCATGTATCAGACGGGGCACCATGAGTTGATCGCGAGTGCGCTCGCCGTCGCCAAAGGGAAAGCGATCAACCCGGACTTCGAGATCGGGGCGATGGTATCGCACGTGCCGATCTATCCGTATTCGTCGAACCCGGACGACGTCATGCTGGCCGAGGAGATGATGCGCCAGCGCTACTTCTTCCCGGACGTGCAAGTACGCGGGTTCTATCCGAGCTACGCCTTGAACGAGTTCGAGCGGGAGGGCTACAACATCCCGTTCCTGGACGGGGACGACGACATCTTGAAGAACGGGACTGTCGACTACCTCGGTTTCAGCTACTACATGTCGACGACCGTGAAGAGCGACGTCGTCGCCGACAACAGCGGCGACATCGTCAACGGTGGCCTACCGAACGGTGTCGAGAACCCATATATCAAGTCGAGCGACTGGGGTTGGGCGATCGATCCGGTCGGTCTTCGCTACGTGCTGAACCGGTTGTACGACCGCTATCAGATCCCGCTCTTTATCGTCGAGAACGGTTTTGGCGCCGTCGATGAGATCGTCGACGGAAAGATTCACGACGCGGCCCGCATCGATTACTTGAAGGCCCACATCGAGCAGCTGAAACAAGCGGTCGTCTATGACGGCGTCGACTTGATCGGCTACACGCCGTGGGGCATCATCGACATCGTCTCGTTCACGACGGGCGAGATGAAGAAGCGGTATGGCATGATTTACGTCGACCGTGACAATGAAGGCAATGGCTCGATGGAGCGGATGAAGAAAGACTCGTTCGATTGGTATAAGCACGTCATCGAGACGAACGGGGAAGCGTTGGAATACGAAGCGACAAAATAATTTTCCATGAATAAACCCACCTCTTTCAAAAAAAAGAGGTGGGTTTATTCCTTCTACAGATGTTGCGGCAATAGGAATTTGCAAAAGTCACTGATTATAGCCGACGAATAACGTAAATGTGATGAGCATGACGGATGAAATCATGAGAACCACAGCGAGTGAGCTGGCGAACAGCAAAAAAAGTTTTGAGAAGTTGATCCGTTTCTTCCAAACCCCTATTAGGAATGCAAGATTCAGTACCAAGAAAAATGTGAGCACGAGCAGAGGTACTGCGCGCTCTTGCATTAAAATAAACAAATCCATAATAAAACACGTTCCTTTCTGTCTTTATCATATTTGCAAAAGAGGTATATTGCTCGTAATCAACCGTATAATGATGAAAACTGCTAGACGTATCGTCTGCTAATTTGGAGGAAATAAGAATGAAGAAACTGCTTCGTGCAACTGTGGCCTGTCTCGCTTTGTTTACGCTGAGCCTTGCGCCTGCGAATCCGGCTGATGCCGCTGCCAAAAAGTTTAAAAACTGTACCGAATTGAACAAGACATACAAGGGTGGTGTCGCGAAAAACAAGACCATCAAAAACAAAGGCGGCAAGACGCAGTATAAGCCGCTCGTCAACGCGGCACTCTACCAAGCAAACATTGGGAAAGACCGTGATAGAGACGGGATCGCCTGTGAACGTTAAGAGATTTGGGGACTACTCCCCGAATCTCTTTTTTCATTGAGGATAGCGATACACGACGTCACCTGAGGCGTCATAACCCGTGATGGCGTCAATCGATTCGATTTGGTCGACGACGACGAACCAGACGTCATTCCCGGCTTTCGTCTTCATTAATTCCGGCTCGAAGCGGTCCCCGTCCAACTCGACGACGACACGTGTCGTCGTCCCATGATTCATCCCATATAAGATATCAAACGGAACACAGTCTGGCTCATCCCCGCACGTCCGTCCGTCGACCGACCAGGTGAGACCATCATCTGACAGCGAGCGGGACGTGACCGATTCGACACGGTCGTCGATGGTAATCTCTAAGCCGATGCCTTCGATGAACAGTTCATCGCTCAGCTCGTCCGTTGAGTAGCGTTCTGTGAAGAAACGGATTGTCATCTCAGGGTCAGCGACCTGATGGACCAGGATGGGCTCGGCCGTCGCTGATAATTCGGGTTGCTCGGTCGATTCCACTTGCCAGACAATCCCGGCAGAGAGTAGCAACACAACGACGATGATGAGCACAATCTGTTGATTACGCTTCATAAGAACTCGCTCCTTGTGTTGATAATAAAAACTGACGCACCCGCTCGAGCGGGAACTCCGGACTCCAATGAACGAAGTGACCTCCGGGAACGGACTGATAGGTGACTGGAGGTCGATCTTGCTGAAGACTCGAAACGGCAGACTTCGTCAATTCAGCTTCTTTCGTGTCCACGCCGATAAAGTCGGCGTAGACGAGAAGCGTCGGTACGCGGAGCATCCTCATGAGCTGGCTCATGTCCAAGTTATAGTAGCCGAACAGTAAGTTCATTCCACCGGGACCTAGTTTGGCAGGAGCATCCAAGGCCCGGCGTACTTCGTCCCGCTCAGGTAACCCCGTCTGCGTGCAGAACGCTTTGAACTGTTCCTCTGAAATCGATTCTGCCGCTTTGTCCGTTATGAATTTCGCCTCGATTTTCCGGACGGCTGTCGGCCCAAGCATGCGGTAGATCACGTTCAAGAGCGGCACGACGAGCCCAAACGCGCCATATTCTTGCAGCGGGACTCGCGGGAACGGCTTATGTCCGGCGTCGAGCAAGACGAGCCGTTCCAGCTTTTCAGGGTAATGGGCGGCAAACGCGAGGGCGACCGCGCCCCCGAGCGAGTGACCGCTAACATGGACAAGGCCGAGTCCTGCTTCCACGATATAGCCGTTCACCCAATCCGCTAATTCCAAAGAAGTGACTCTTCCTTTGAGTCCTTCGCTGCGACCGAACCCTGGCAGGTCGAGCAGATGGACCTCGAAATCGTCGGCAAGCGCCTCGGCGAGCGTCAGTCCCTCGTTCCCCAAGAACCCCCCAGCTGGTAGGAACAAAAGCGGAGGTCCGCTCCCGATCACTTCCGCATCATATCGTCCCAAGTCATCAATCCTTCCTTAAATCCTAATATATGTATTCCTTTCATTGTAAAGGAGATATCGTACGAAAAGAAGAACATTCTTCCATAACAGCACGCAGGTCACTTAAAATTCGGGTATAGACTACTGACACGTGTTCAGTCCGCACTTGTCGTTTTGCTGTGTCGTCTTCTACTTAGCCAAGGAGGAATGCTGTGTGAAACTATCAGGCAAGACAGCGCTCGTGACCGGTGCCGGTTCTGGAATGGGGCGGGCCATCGCCAAGCTATACGCCGCGGAAGGTGCTCGCATCGTCGCCGTCGATATGAACGGGGATACGGTCGAGGCGGTCGCAAGTGAGATCAAGTCGTCCGGCGGGGAAGCGGTCGGTATCGCCGCGAATGTGACGAAGCAAGCGGACATCGACAACATGGTCGCGACGGCGACGAGCCAGTTTGGCTCACTCGATATTTTAGTGAACAACGCCGGCATCATGGACAACTTCATGACGGTCGGTGAAGTGACCGACGACGTATGGGACCGTGTCATCGCCGTCAACTTGACCGGTCCGATGAAGATCGCCCGGGCCGCCATCAACGTGATGGAGAAACAGGAGTCGGGTGGGGTCATCATCAATATCGCCTCGGTCGGCGGCTTGTTCGGGACACGAGGCGGGGCCGCGTACGTCGCATCAAAACATGCGCTCATCGGCCTCACGAAAAACATCGCCGCGACGTATGGCACGTTCGGTAAGATTCGGGCCAACGCCATCGCACCAGGCGGGGTCAATACGAACATCGGGGCGACGATCACGGCGCCGAGTGAGCTCGGGATGCGCGCCATTCAAGCGGCAGGGGAAGCACCGATGGGGGAACCGGATCAAATCGCAAACGCCGCGCTCTTCCTCGCTTCGAGTGACTCGAGCTTCGTCAACGGGGACGTGTTGAAAGCAGACGGTGGCTGGACCGCCCGCTAAGAGACAAGCGACTTGTGAGGAGGTACACGATGAGAGCAGTGATTTGTACCGCATATGGCCCGCCGGAAGTGTTACAGCTTCAGGAAATTGAAAAGCCTGTGCCGAAAGCAACCGAACTGCTGATTAAAGTGCACGCATCAGCCGTTCAATCCGGGGACCGCCGGCTTCGTGCGTTGGATGTACCGGCAGCAGGTAAGTTGCCGATGCGTGTCGTCGTCGGCTTCAAAGCGCCGAGACAGCCTGTCTTAGGTGTCGTCCTAGCAGGTGAAGTGGTCGAGACGGGCCGACGTGTGCAACACTTCAAGGTGGGAGATCGTGTCTATGCGCTGACCGGGATGCGATTTGGCGGCTATGCCGAATATGCATGCATCAACGAGACGAAGTGTGTCGCGCTCATGCCTCACCACGCAAGCTTTGCAGAAGCAGCCAGTCTTCCGTTTGGCGGAACGACAGCCCTTCATTTTTTGCGTAAAGTGAACATCGAACAGGCGAAGTCCGTATTGATTTACGGAGCTTCCGGGGCAGTCGGCTCCATCGCGGTACAGATCGCCAAACATTTCGGTGCCCACGTGACAGCCGTCTGTCGGGAACGGAACTTCGAATTGGTCAAACGCCTTGGCGCAGCCGTCGTCGTCGATTATACAAACGAGGGCTATGACAGCGAACTGACAACGTACGACGCTGTGTTTGACGCGGCAGGAAAAATCGATAAACGGATGGCTCGCAAACATGTCGGGGGAACAGGCCGGTTCAGTTCGGTTGCCGGACAGGGAGTAGCGAGTGAACGAAAAGAAGATCTGACCCTGTTGAATCAGATGTTTGAAGCCGGAGACCTGAAGGCCGTCATCGATTCGATCTATCCGATGGAGGAAATCGTCGCAGCGCACCGCTATGTGGACGCCGGCCAGAAAGTTGGAAATGTCATCGTGTCGGTCGTACATGAGGAATGACATCGTCTCTCGTCCATCGAGAACGCAAAAAGAAGGAGTCTAGCCATCGAAATTCGGCGGCCAGACTCCTCTTTTCATTTTCTCTTCACTTGGTCTTCTTGCCCTTGCGGTAGACGAGCGGGGTGACCTTATGTACTTTCTTGAACGTCTGGACGAAGTGACTGACGCTCGTGTAGCCGTAGTGACTCGCTATTGCGGCGACCGACTCCGTCGTCTCTTGTAACTGATGCGCCGCCGCTTCCATGCGGACGTCACACGCATAGGCGAGCGGGCTCGTGGCGGTCCACTTCGTGAAATAGCGGCAACATTCCGCCCGGCTCAAGCCACCGACCTCGGCAATCTGTTCGAGCGTCACGCGCTCCGTCACATGTTCATGGATATAAGCGAGCATCGCCTTCATCCGGTCTTGACCGACTAGTCTCGGTTGCTCGTTTGTCTGTTGAATCCAGTAACGCCAGACGACCGCCATCTGCAGCGTGGCGTCCAAGAGGGTGAACGATGAGTCGCCATGTAAACTTCGGGATACCTTGTCGATCGTATCTAACACGGCCTTCTCCGCGCGCTCGGTCGGCGTGAGGAGTTTTAGGGGCAACGTCGCCCCCGTCATGAACGGTGTGACGAACCTTTCGGCAAGCAACGGCGCGAACAAGTCGTATGGATCGACACGGACGTCGACGAACCGAGTCGCTTCTTCGGACGAAACGACTTGATACAGTTGCCCCGGCGCTAACAAAAGGCCCGACCCAGTGCGGAGACTATGACGCTCCCCGTTGACCATCAAGTCGACGCGACCTGCCCTCACTATAAAGGCGTGGAAGTGATCGGTCACGTGGATCATAGCTGTCATGACCGCGCCTGTTGACGATTCCACGCTCTGAAGTGAACTTTGTTCCAACATCTTCATCCCACCTCAATATTTGAACATTTGTTTCGGGATTACACCGGGCTGACAGTCTTGAACCAGATGAATTCATGATTAATCCGACATTTATATCTCTATTGTCACGAGACGTCTTATCACGTTCCTTCTATATAATTGAGCAGAAAAGATAGCCAGCTCTATTCAGAAGATGAAAAGTGACGTGATCCCGGCGTGAACGAGAATCGCGACCGGGACCCCGATCCGAAACTTCGGCTTCAACGTCTTGTGACGGAAGAGGCGCATAGCGACATAAGCCCCAAACGCTCCCCCGATCCAGACGAGAATGAGCAACGTTTGTTCCGAAATACGCCAAGCTCCGGATTTTGCACGTCGTTTATCGATGAAAAATGACATAAACGCTAGTAAATTAGTCACAATGTAATACAGCAGTAATAGTTCCAAAGACTAAAACCTCCTTTCTCACCTTATCAGTATAGCTGAAAACGGCTCAACAAAGCCATTTTCATCTAGATTGTAAGAATTCAGACTCCTCTCATCTCCCTGAAAGCTTCTGTAACTGAACTGATATCACTCTCATATCAGCCTGTAACGGCAGTGAAATATAGAGGTGTTACAGTAAGGGAGCGTTAGAAAAGGGAGGAATATTCTTATGAAAAAACCACTATTGACACTAACGGCACTCGCTGGCCTTAGTTTAGGAGTCGCTGCTCCAGCTTCGGCAGCATCAACACACACGGTTCAGTCTGGAGATACTTTGTACCGTATCGCCGTGAACAACGGTGTATCTGTGAACGACATCAAACAAGCAAATAGCTTAAACTCGAATATGATTTATCCTAACCAAGTGTTGAAGCTTGCGAAGTCGGAAGCAAAAGCGACAGCTTCTTCAAACACTTATACAGTTAAATCAGGCGACACGTTGTATCGGATCGCGACAAACAACGGTGTCTCTGTCAATCAATTGATGACATGGAACGGTCTTAAATCAGATCTCATTTTCCCTGGTCAACAATTCGCTGTGAAAGGTGCCAAAGCAGCATCGGTTGCGAACAGTGCACCAGCAGCTAAACCAAAAGCATCAACGTCTGCACCGGTGACAAAACAGTCTACGTCTACAACGCAAACTCAAGCTCCGGCTTCGGGTAAGACGATGACAGTTGAAGCAACGGCGTACACGCCATATTGTGCAGGTTGCTCTGGTATCACGGCAACAGGTATCGACGTTCGTTCGAACCCGAACCAAAAAGTCATCGCGGTTGACCCTTCAGTCATCCCGCTCGGCTCTAAAGTATGGGTTGAAGGCTACGGCGAAGCAATCGCTGGAGACACTGGCGGCGCAATCAAAGGGAACAAAATTGACATCTTGATGCCGACACAACAGCAAGCGCTCAACTTCGGTCGTAAATCAATCACAATCAAAGTCTTAAACTAATCGATCGACCCCAAAAACACCGCAGGCGCGGTGTTTTTTTGCGTTCTATTCGCTCAAACCTGCAAGCTCGTATACCTTTCTCCTTCGAAATCAGGCAAACTAGATATATCAGGTCTTGTCTGGTCAGAAAAACCGGGCATGTACCAAATCGTAAAAGGGGGGAGAACCTGATGCTCACGACAGAAATCATCATCAGCGTGTTCGGCATCCTGCTCGTCATCTTGAACATGACGTTCGCCATCACGATCATCTTCTTTGAACGGCGCGACATCGGCTCGACATGGGCCTGGCTGCTCGTCCTCTTCTTTTTGCCGCTCATCGGCTTCTTCATCTATATCTTCTTCGGTCGTTTGATCAAGTCGAACAACTTCTATCAAGTCGATGAAGAGCGGCGTAGTGAGTATGCGTTGCACGTCCAACAACAGCTCGATGAGTTGGATGGGAACCAGCTGATCTTCAAGCAAGACCCGCTGTTAGCAAAATACCGGCGTCTCGCCCGGCTGAACCTGTCGTCGACGAACGCGCTCGTCACGTATCATAACGACATCCAAGTCATCCATGACGGGAAACAAAAGTTCGCGGCCTTGTTCGACGATATCGAGGCGGCCAAACAAGAAATCAATATCCAATACTACATCATCCAGAACGATTCGCTCGGCCAGGCGTTGATTGCGGCGCTGACCAAACGGGCCCAAGCCGGTGTCCGGGTCCGGTTGCTCTATGACGCCGTCGGCTCGAGAGGGCTGAGACGTAAACATTTCAAAGAGCTGCTTGAAAGCGGAGGCGAGGTCAAGTCGTTCTTCCCGTCTAGCCTCGGCATCAACTTCCGCGTCAACAATCGCAATCACCGCAAGCTGTGTGTCATCGACGGGGACATCGGCTATATCGGCGGCTTCAACGTCGGCGACGAGTACATGGGGACGAACCAGCATTTCGGCTATTGGCGTGACGTCCATCTGCGGATGAACGGGGAGGCGGTCCAAGAGTTGCTTGAACGGTTCTTGCTCGATTGGAACCGTTCCGTACCGACGAAACGAAAAGCGTTGAAAGAAGAGTTCATTTGGCCAAGCAAGACACTCGAGGCGTTCAAGTCACCCGTCCAGATCGTCACCTCCGGTCCGAACTCGACGACGGAGCATTTAAAGAACATGCTCGTCAAGATGATCGGGGAAGCGAAAGAGACGATCTACATTCAGACGCCATACTTCATCCCGGACGCGAGTTTCCTTGACGCTTGCCGGATCGCGCTCATGTCAGGGACGAAGATTCAACTGATGATCCCGAACAAACCGGATCACATGTTTGTCTACTGGGCGACATACGCCAATGCGGCCGAGCTCGTCCGGTACGGGGCCGAGGTGTATACGTACGAGGGCGGTTTTTTGCATGCGAAGACGCTCGTCATCGACGGCGAGGTCGCTTCGATCGGGACGACGAACATCGACGCCCGCAGCTTCCACCTCAACTTCGAGATTTCGGCCCTCGTCTATGATGAGGCTGTCGCCCGGTCCGTCATCGACGCATTCGACCGCGACAAATCGTGCGCTGAGCTGTTGACGCTCGAACGTTATGAGACACGGACGAAATGGATTCGCTTCAAAGAGAGCGTGTCGCGTCTGTTGAGTCCGATCCTATAAAAAAACCAGCCAAGACGCTCGGGTTCAATCCCAAACATCTTGGCTGGTTTTATTTTTTCAACACGTGTTTGACGTGTCGTTCAAACGCCTCGACGACCGTGGTCGGCGCTTCTTTCTCACCGTACTCGGCCGCCTCGAGCCAACTTGCGAACAAGCTTCCATCGGTAAAGTCGATCCGTTCCAACCACTCGTGCGCGGTCTCCTCGCGATGGCGAGGGTGCACCTGTTCAAGCCGGCGTCCGGCCTCGAGCAAGCGGACATCACGTGGCGTCCGCGTCAAGCGACGTTCCGTCCGTGCCGTCTGATGGGCCTTTTTCGGGACCGACAGCACTTCGTGGATGTCTTTTCGCTTTTGTAAATAGAAGAACAACAGGACACCGCCGACGAGCAGGACGATGAAGAAGATGACTAGCGCGGAAGACTGATTCTTCGCCGATTCGAGCAACGTCTCGTTCGCGATCGTCTCGGCATCGAGGTTCGGGTTGTCCGGTATCATGAATCGGTTGACCCGGTCGGACGGGTCGAGCGTGATCCCATCGAACCAGCCGCCGATCCAAAGCAGAAACGGTCGGATCCAGGTGATGAGGTCGCCGAACAACAGCTCTTTGACCGTCCGGATGACAAAAGCCAGTCCGAGACCGACCGCTAAGCCGACGACGAGCGTCGACAACATCCGTTTATAGTCGCGACGGTAATATAGGCTCCGTTGCCAAAACAAAAACAGGAACGGGAACACGATCATGAGGAGCGGTTGCTCGGCCGGTGGGAACAGCCAATCCGTGATCAAGAACAACACGCTCGCAATCGCGTAACGGTCGGTCCAATCGAGCGTGCGGATGAAGGCGTGCACATACGTGAACAACAGCAACGTGATGCTCATCTCATACGAGAACCAGAGCGCACCGATACTGAGCAAAGTCTGGATGCCGAGCTGCCAGTTCCGCGGCAGACGGAGCGTCAACAGGAAGACGAGCGGATAGACGTGACCGACATAAAATGCCGCGAACAACCACCAGAGCCAGTTCATTTGCCGTCACCTCCGAGCCGAAGAATCGATTGGCTGCCGCCGTATTTGGCGACTTTCCGTTCGAACAATGACCGGGCCATCGGGAAGTCTCGTTCCGACAGACAAGCGAGCGTCGTCATGACCTTGCGGAAATGGGTCTCGCCGCTCCCGGGTGCGAGGTCGTACGTGATCCCGTCTTTCGTCAGCGTCGGGACGATCAGTCCGTAGCTCGCGTTCTCTTTCTCGAAGTCACGGCACAGCGCCGCGGCTTGCGAGATCACGCGTTCCATCTGATGGGTGAGGGAGCGCCCGTCTTTCGTCAACAAGTCCAAGACGACGACGTACTCGTTCGCCTGGACGGGCTGTTCGGTCCGGGCCAGCAGTTCGCCCGTCTTCGCGTAAGCCGACCAGTACAGTTGACGCATCGGTTGACCGTGATACGGGGCGACCGACTGGAACGTCTCCGGGTCCCGGTAGGCGCTATGACGCACCATCTCCTCGCCCGGTAGCGTCGGCGGACGTTTCGGGATCGGATAAGGCAGAAACTCTGGGAAGACGTACCCGATCCTTGCGAGCGGTTCCTCTTTATAGAGCGAGAACATGCGGAGCGGGTCACGGATCTCCATGCCGATCGCCTCGACACGGATCGGACCGCGCTTGATGGCTTTGAGCGGTAGGTCGTAAGAGACGACCGCCTCGCCGCCGACATAATTCTCCTGGCGCCAGAAGGCGTGGTTTTCCACTTCGACGGTCGGGTGGAGATAGCCCGACAAGCGGACGACACCGAGCGGGACTTTCGCAGTCGAGATGAGGCGGATGACGTACGACTCTTCGTCACCCGGAAACAGTTTCAGTTCGTCCGTCACTTCGACACGGACGTGTTCGGCCAGGCGGAACAACAGCTCGGGCATGACGAGCGCGTAGATGCTGACGCCGAGCAAGGCGCTCGCGAGGAACACGTTCCCGTAAAGCGCCGTGAAGACCCCGACGACGAACAAGAGCCACATGTAGCCGGATTCTAGATAGCGCGGGCTGACGAGTTGCATGTCACACCTCGGATGGGACCGCGATGGTCTCTAACACAGATTTGATCAGCTTCGACGGTTTCGTCTTGAGCGACGCCTCGACCGTCAAGACGATGCGGTGCCCGAGAATCGGCAAGGCGAGCGCCCGGATGTCTTCCGGTGCGACGTAGTCCCGTCCGTCCATGTAGGCATGGGCCCGGGCCGCCATCGTGTAGGCGAGCGTCGCCCGCGGGCTCGGCCCGACCTCGATGTCCCGGTGGTGCCTTAGCGCCTCGACGAAGTCGAGCAGATAGTCTTCCATCGCCTCGTGCAGCGTCACGTCACGGACGGCTTGCTGCATCACGGCGAGCTCTTCATGTTTCAACGTGAACGGAGCGGCGCTCAAATGCTCGTTCCGGAGAAGTCGACGCTCTGACTCCCGCGACAGCGGGGCGAGCGAGAGCTTGAATAAGAACCGGTCAAGCTGTGCCTGCGGAAGCGGGAACGTCCCTTGTCCGTCGAACGGGTTCTGCGTCGCGATGACGAAGAACGGGTCCGGCAAACGGAGCGACACCTCACCGAGCGTCACTTGACGCTCTTGCATCGCCTCAAGAAGCGCAGACTGTGTCCGTGGCGTCGTCCGGTTGATTTCATCGACGAGTAAGATCGATGTGAAGATCGGCCCGGTCCGACGTTCGAACGCACCTGTCGTCGGATTGAACAGTTCCATCCCTAAAATGTCACTCGGCAACGTGTCCGGCGTACATTGCACGCGCTGGAAAGCGGCTGATACGGAGGAGGCAAGGCTTCGGGCGAGCGTCGTCTTGCCCGTCCCCGGCCGGTCCTCGAGTAAGACATGTCCCCCTGAAAGCAAGGCGATCGTCGACAGCTTGATCGCTTTCGATTGCCCGATCACTAAACCATTTAAATGTGTTGTCCATTGTTGCACCATAATAAAATTCCCCCGTCTGTTTTCTGATAATTAAGAAAATCATAGCACACTCGACGCTTACACAAAAAGGAAAACAAAAAACGATGACCGCAAAGTCATCGTTTCGGTGTATCCAAATAGCGTTCGAAATGCCGCTCGAGCCAATCTTGGAAGAACGACATGAACGTACAGATGCCCCAGTAGATCAGGGCGACGACCAAATAGACGGTCATATAGTCGAACTCACGACCGCCGACGATCTTCGCCTTGTTGAAGATCTCAGGGACGGTGATCATCGCGGCGAGCGAGCTCGCCTTGATCAGATCAAGGAACACGTTCGAGAGCGGGGGCAGGGCGATCCGCGTCGCTTGAGGCAACGTGACCCCTTTCAACGTCAGCCACTTGTTCATGCCGAGCGACCGGGCCGCTTCAATCTGTCCCTGATCGACGGCACGGATCGAGGCGCGGATGATCTCCGCGATATAGGCGGCCGAGTTCAAGCTGAAGCCGATGATCGCTGCCGTCAACGCCGCGAACTCGATCCCGATGAACGGGAACCCCGAGTAGAGAATGAACAAGATGATCAAGATCGGGACGCCGCGCATGAACGAGACGTAAAACGTCGACGGATAACGCACTAGCCTTGACGGAGACAGCTTCCCGAGCGCGAGCACGAGTCCTAACACTAAACCGAAGAACATGCTGAGGAAGGAGATCCAGAGCGTGTTCGGCAGCCCACCTAGCAAGTATGGGAACGAGCGGATGGCGAGGTCGGCGTCAAAGATCGCTTCCCACTTCACACCTTCGAACATATCGCCTTAGTCCAATTCGACGATTGTCGCGTCGACGTCCGGTTCGACGGATACGTCAGCACCGTTATAGAACTGTTCGGACAGCTCCTTCACCGTGCCATCCTCAAGCATCTCTTCAAGGACGCGGTCGATGTTCTCTTGCAAGTCGACGTTGTCTTGATTCATCAAGAGTGCGACGTCTTGCGGGTTATAGGCGATATCCGGATGGATCGTGATATCGAATTCCGGGAAGAAGGCGAGGGCGAGCGTCTGGAGATAGTAGTCGTTCAAGATGACGTCGGTCCGACCTGTCGACACGTCACGAAGATATTGGTCGTTCGTCGCGTTGTCGTAGATGACTTCTTCAGCCCCATACTGGCGCGCCACGTCCATGAAGACGGTCGTCGCTTCACCAGCTGCCTTTTTACCTTTCAAGTCTTCGAGCGACTTGATGCCTGAAAGGTCGCTCTTCCGGACGATTGCCGTCCCGTACGTGTGCTTATAAGGTACGGAGAAGGCGAACTTCTCTTTGCGGTCGTCCGTCACCGAGATGTCGTTCGCCACGACATCGACTTGTCCGTTCTGGACGCTCGTCAACATGTTGTCGAACGCCATTTCTTTGAACTGGACCTCGAGGTCGAGACGTTTTCCGATCTCTTTCATGACCTCGACGTCAAACCCCGTCAAATCGTCACTTTCTTCTTCGCGGAACGAGGCGGGATAGAGTGTCCCAGCCGTACCGACCGTGAGCGTCCCTTCTTCTTTGATCTCATCCCAACGTGTCGTATCGGCCTGATCGGTGCCAGAATCACCACACGCCGCGAGCGGGACAGCGAGCAAGATAACCGCTGCTAAACCTTTTGTCATACGTTTCATTCATGTTCCTCCTTAAAGTATCATCTGTCTAAAAATAGCATGATGAACGCCTAGAGGCAACTGCGAAGAACATAGAAACAGCAGGTAAGATATTTTTGAAACGTTTATTCTAAAAGCGCTATCATGTCATTGAATCAGGGTTTCATACAGGTAATACAGATAAGCATAATTTATGGAACAGCATGCGATTCACCAACCTTCAACCTCTAGAGAATCGACAGGTGCGCAAGTGGGAGAAAGAGGCAAGATGAGTCCACAGCTTTTTAAATCAGGTGAGAGGACTGTGCTAGGTCCCGAGAGGAATGCCTATGCTACCCTGTCCAAGAACAGGCGAGGACAGTTAGGTTCTTTGCCATCGTTTAAGGGTATTTCCTCTGTAGATAGAGGGAGGGAAAACTAAAAACGATGGAAGGAGTGACATAATGAAGAATAGTAGCTTGATTGTGTATTACTCATGGATCGGCAGTACAGAAGTAGTCGCGAAAGAAATTCAAAGGCTTACAGAGTTTGACATTCAAAGAATCGAAGATAAAAAGAAGCGAAAACTCGGTAACATCGCCGGTGCAGCAATGGGAGCGTTTTTTGGTCTGAGAGGCGTTATCATGCCAATGGACTTTGCATTAAAAGAATATGAGCATCTATTCCTAGGAACCCCAGTCTGGGCAGGAAAGACGCCCCCGGCCATCAATAAATACTTAAAAGAGACTTCCTTTAAGAACAAGAAAGTTTGGCTGTTCATAACTAAAGGTGATGAAAAAGTTCCCCAACAGGTTATCGACTCAATTACAAAAAGGATTGAGAAGAAAGACGGAAAAGTGATAGGCAGTATTTCGATAACGACAAAATGGGATCCCAAGACGAACATTCCTATTGCGCTTGAGGATGTCCAGAAACCGATCTATGACTGGCTGAAAAGAGGAGGCATTTTATAAAATTTGAACGGAATCAAGCTGTGCCAAAGTCTGAGCGAGGAACAACAAAACGAATCGATGGCTAAGGGAAGCACGACCTGCCGACATAACTGATCACGTGAATGTGGGAAGCAGGTGAGTCCTGAAAAGTACCGGGGAATCGGTTCAAATTTTACTAGTTTACATAACATATATTATCAGTAAAAATAAAACTCTGTCTCAATCCTTTAGTATACTTAAAGTAGTGAGACAGAATCTGAAATTATGAGATCGGGATCAAATTCGCGTAAAGCGGATCAATGTGACACCTGGTTCCGGTTCGAACTCGGCGCTCGGCTCGAAGCCAAGCTTCGAATACAATCGTTTGGCCGGACCGTTATGTTTGCCGGTATGCACGTAGACAAGTTTGCCCTCGTGTAGACTGAGCACGTGTTCTAACAACGTCGTCGCGAGCCGCGCCCTGAAGTATGTCGGATCGATGCACAGCTTCGTGATTTCGACCGTGTTCTCGGCCGCCTCGATCGTCACAAACCCGATCATCCGCTCCTCGTTGTATAAGCCGTAGCTCAGACCCGGCAAGTTTTGAATGACCTCGACCGTCTCATATCGGGCTGGGATCTCGTCAAATCCGATCAGTTCGGCCTCGACCGCATAGGCGTTCCGTTGAATCTCGAGCATTTGCTCGGCTTGCCGGTAATCCGTCGTCCGAATCTCCCGTAACTCCATCTGTCATACCCCCAAAGATTATCGTGAAAAGCGACGGGCTTGCTTACGCTTAGCCCGCTTCAGTGCCAAATAGAGCCGATGTGTGCCTTCAAGCGCTTTGCCGTGACCGACGAACGTGTGACGCGGCGCCAAGTCAAGCAAGCGCTCGGCATGGTCGACCGCGGCCCGCTTGTCCCATGTCGCCAGACCCGGGAGCGGGAACAACGGACGCGTGTCCCCTGCCACTGCGACTCCCCCATGTGATTGGAACGCGTCACCGGCGAACAACAAGCGATGGTGTTCATCAAAGTAAGCGATCGACCCTGGCGTGTGGCCGGCGGCGGCATAGACGCGAAGACCGAACAGCCGCTCACCTGGGTCGAGCAGCTTGTCCGGTAGCGATCGGATCGTCGGCAATGATCCTTTGATTTTGAGGCTCCGCTCATCCGGATCAGTCGTCCGGTCCCCCTCTAACAGCCGAGCGTCGCGGCGTGAGACGTAAAGCTCGGCGTGCGGATGCGCCTTCAGGATCGTATCGACCCCACCGACGTGGTCCCCGTGGGCGTGGGTGAGCAGAATCGCGAGGAGGGGGCGGTCTTGTGCCTCGATATACGTTAAAATGTCAGCGGCGTTCTGCTTCAACCCGGCATCGATCAAGACGAGGCCGAGCTCTTTCTCGATCAATTGGACGTTGATCGGCAAGACGGGTGAATAGAACGTCAGCTGGTGGACATCTTCAATCCGTGTGACTTTCATAAGACCTCCCCTTTCCTAGTCGAACAGTGTGACCCAATCGTCCTGCCACCGGGCGTCAAAGCACATATGGAGCTGTTCGAGCGTGTTGCGGGCGAGCGACAACGGCGGCAAGGCGTCACGCGAGAAGAAGCCGATTTCGCTCGTCTCATGGCTGACTTGAGCTTCCCCGCCGATCAGCTCACACTCGATGAACAGTTTATAATAATGTTGTGACAACGGCGGGTGCGGGTGACGGTGCATATCGAACAAGGCGACGAGGCGCATCGGGGCGACATCAAAGCCTGCCTCTTCCCCGATTTCCTTGATGATATTGTCTGACGGTGACAGCCCGACCTCACAGAAGCCGCCTGGCAGTGTCCACAGCCCGTCCGACCGCTCACGCACGAGCAACAACTCGTCGTCTCGGAAGACGACACCGCGTACGTCGAGCTTCGGTGTCGGATAGCCGTTGACGTGCGTCAGTTCAGTGATCTCATGCAGGGCGAGGTTCGACTGTCGGTCGAACATATCGGTCGCAATCTGCTGGAGCTCGAGATAACGCTCGCGGTCGAACTCGTCCTTCGTGAACGTCAAGCCCGCTTGCGACAGTGCTTGTAGCCGTTTGGCCCAAGTGAGCCAGTCTGACATAGAAATCCCTCCATCGTTTGTCCTGCTTATCCCATTCGCCATCGGGCTTGATTGTTCCTTTTCATAATACCCGCTCCCACAAGAAAGTACATGTCGTCTCCGTGATATACTGAAGCGAGAATAGTAGCCAAAGGAGGAACGTTATGGCGATTGCAGTGTTATCCCAGTTCAAAGCAGACTTGGACGGCTATACCGAGCGGCAACTGCGCTATAAAGTGACAGAAGACGTCTGGTCGATCGGACAGATGTACGACCATATCATCGTCGTGGCCGAGGAATACGCGGACGAGATGGAACGGTGTCTCGCTTCGAGCGAAAAGCAATCGCTCGGGAAGACCGAGTTCGATGAACGATTGTTCCAAGCAGGTGGCTTTCCTCCGATCAAGATCCGCTTGCCGGACGAGATGAACCAACCACCGAACAATACGGACAGCCGCGAAACGCTCGAGCTGCGGATTAATGAGTTGACTACAAGGTTAAAGCGTCTCGAGCCGCTCGCCCGCTTGGCAAATCCTGACGTCAAAGCATTGCATGGCGGTTTCGGCTGGCTGAACGCCCAGGAGTGGTATGAACTCATCGAGATGCATACCCGTCATCACTTGCGGCAACAGACGGACTTGGAACGGTATCTTAGAGCGTTCCATGACTGACAAAGACGAATAGAGACAAAAAAAGCCTGCACACGCGACAGTATATGTCATGTGTGCAGGCTTTTGCTGAATCAATCGAGATAGACGTCCTCGATGTCACCGAACGTCTCCTCGTCGAAGACGAACGAGCCGTTGGCGTAGCGGTCGAGCAGTGTCAGTTGTTTCGCGTTGACCGTCTTCGCGGTCTCTTTGCCGACGATGTGGATCGTCTCATCCCCATGCACCGGCAGCACGCGGCGGATCTGGTGCGGTTTTGATTTGACCTCACGGATGAGCATCGTGCCACGCAGGTTGCGGTTCGTGCAGTCGAACTGGTCTTCGAGCTTCATCTTCTTGACCGCTCCGCGTTGCGTCACGAGGACGAACAGCGGCGGTGTGAAGAAGGCGAACGCGTCGGCGACGACGTCACCGTCTTTCAAGTTCATCGCTTTGACACCGGCGGCACGCTGTCCGACGACCGGGACGTCGTCTTCTTTGAACCAAAGCCCGTATCCACGCTCAGAGACGAGGAAGAGTTGGCCTGGACCGTCACTGATGCCGGCGAAGACGACCTCGTCGTCCCCTTTCAGTTTCAGCGCCATGAGCGCCTTCGACTTGCGCTGGGCGTCATAGTCACGGAGCGGCGTCCGTTTGACCATGCCGTCTTTCGTGACGAACAGGCAGTGTGCGTCCGTCTCGAACGTCGAGACGACGTCGGCCGAGACGACTTGCTCGCCTTCGATCGGCACGAGGTTGGCCACGTGTTGGCCCGCGTCTTTCCATTTCGTCTCCGGGATCTGGTGGACCGGGATGAGCAGATAGCTGCCTTTGTTCGTCCAGACGAGCAAGTGGTCGGTCGTCATCGCCTGGGTGAGGAGGACGGGCCGGTCTTTTTGTTTCATCTCCGGCATATCCTCGCTCGAGGCGCCGTATGAGCGCATCGACGAACGTTTCACGTAGCCGTCACGGCTGACGAACACCATCGTCTCTTCGACGGCGATCATGACCTCGGTCTTCAGTTTCAATTCTTCGACTTCGGCCTTGATGACCGAACGCCGCTCATCACCGAACTCGTCGCGGAGCGCCGTCAACTCTTTTGAGATGAGTTTCCGCTTCGTCGCGTCGACGTTCAAGATGTTGGCGAGACGCGCGATCTCTTTTTGCAACACTTTCGCTTCTTTTTGGAGCTCGACGATGTCTGTGTTCGTCAAACGATACAATTGAAGCATGACGACCGCTTCGGCTTGACGGTCCGTGAACGAGAAGCGATCCATGAGCTTCTGCTTCGCATCGGACTTGTCCTTGGCCGAACGGATCAGTTCGAGCGTCTCGTCAAGCACTGAGATGGCTTGTTCGAGCGCGTCGACGATCTCGGCGCGTTTCTTCGCCTGTTCGAGCTCGAACGTCGTCCGGCGGGTGACGACTTCCTCGACATGTTTCAAATACGCATCGATGATCGGTAACAGACCGAGCTGTTTCGGTGTCCGCTGCACGATCGCGACCATGTTGTAGTTATAGGCGAGCTGCAGGTCGGTATGCTTCAAGAAGAAGTGGAGCACACCTTCCGCGTCCGCTTCTTTCTTCAATTCGATGACGACACGGACCCCGGTCCGGTCGGTCTCGTCACGGACTTCGGCGACGCCTTCGACTTTCTTGTCGAGACGGAGCTCTTCCATCTTCTTGACGAGGTTGGCCTTGTTCACCTCATACGGGAGCTCGGTGATCGTGATCTGTTCACGGCCGCCCTTGAGCGGCTCGATGACCGATTTGGCGCGGATGATGATCTTGCCTTTACCGGTCTCGAACGCTTTCAAGATGCCGTCTTTGCCCATGACCGTGCCACCGGACGGGAAGTCGGGACCTTGCATGTAACGGAAGGCGTCATTCGGTGTCTCGACTTCGCCGGCGAGTCGGGCGATGGCGAGATTGAGCACTTCGGTCAAGTTGTGCGGGGGGATCTCGGTCGCATACCCCGCCGAGATCCCGGTCGTCCCGTTCATGAGCAGGTTCGGTAGGAGTGACGGCAAGACGAGCGGTTCCTCGGTCGAATCGTCAAAGTTCGGCGTGTAGTCGACCGTGTTCTTGGCAATCGACGTCAGCATGACACCGGCGATCTTCGACAGCCGTGCCTCGGTATACCGCATCGCGGCAGCCGAGTCGCCGTCCATCGAGCCGTTGTTCCCGTGCATGTCGATGAGCGGGTAGCGGAGCTTCCAGTCTTGCGACAGACGCACCATCGCCTCATAGACAGAAGAGTCACCGTGCGGGTGGTAGTTCCCGATGACGTTCCCGACCGTCTTGGCTGATTTCCGGTACGCCTTGTCGTTCGTGTTGCCTTCATGGTGCATCGCATACAAGATCCGGCGCTGAACGGGCTTGAGCCCGTCGCGCGCGTCCGGGAGCGCCCGGTCTTGAATGATATATTTCGAGTAACGCCCGAAACGGTCTCCGACGACCTGTTCGAGCGACAAGTTTAAAATGTGTTGAATCGTCGACATCGTTACATCACTTCCTCAATCGCTTTAGTCACATGTTCATTGGCGATGATCGAATCATCTTCTTGGAGCCCGAAGGCGACGTTCTCCTCGATCCATTCGCGGCGGTGGGCAACGTTGTCCCCCATGAGCACCGAGACGCGCTTGTCGGCGACGGCAGCGTCATCGATCGTCACACGGATAAGTGTCCGTGTGTCCGGGTTCATCGTCGTCTCCCACAGTTGATCGGCGTTCATCTCACCGAGACCTTTGTAGCGCTGGATGATATAGCCTTTTTTGTACACTTTGACGAGTTTCTCGAGCGCTTCCTCGTCCCAGGCGTATTCGAACTGCTCCGACTTGCCTTTCCCTTTCGAGATGCGATAGAGCGGCGGCAAGGCGACGAACACTTTGCCTGCTTCGACGAGCGGTCGCATGTAACGGAAGAAGAACGTCAACAAGAGCACTTGGATATGGGCCCCGTCCGTATCGGCATCGGTCATGATGATGACTTTGTCGAAGTTGCAGTCACTGAGATCGAAATCGTGTCCGACCCCGGCGCCGATCGCGTGGATGATCGTGTTGATCTCCTCGTTTTTCATGATGTCATTCAGTTTCGACTTCTCCGAGTTGATGACCTTCCCGCGGAGCGGCAAGATCGCCTGGATCGTCCGGTCACGGCCTTGTTTGGCCGAACCGCCGGCCGAGTCCCCCTCGACGAGGAACAGCTCGTTCTTGGCGGCGTTTTTTGATGTCGCCGGCGTCAGTTTCCCGTTCAGAATGCTCGAACGTTTCTTTTTCTTGCCGTTACGCGCCTCTTCACGCGCTTTTCGGGCCGCTTCACGGGCCTGGGCCGCACGGATTGCTTTCTTGATGAGCATTGTCGCCATCTGCGGGTTCTCCTCGAGGAAGATCGTCAGCTGCTTGGCCATGACGGCGTCTGCGCTGGCACGGGCTTCAGGCGAGCCGAGTTTCGACTTCGTCTGTCCCTCGAACTGGAGGAACTCCTCCGGGATCCGGACCGACACGATGAGCGTCAACCCTTCGCGGACGTCGCCGCCGTCGAGGTTCTTGTCTTTTTCTTTCAACAAGCCGTTTTTGCGGGCGTACTCGTTCATGATCCGGGTCATCGCCGTCTTGGCGCCGACTTCATGCGTCCCGCCGTCCCGGGTACGGACGTTGTTGACGAACGACAACACGTTCTCCGAGTAGGCGTCCGTGAACTGGAAGGCGAGTTCGAGCTCGATGTCGTTCTCGGTCCCTTCGAAGTAGACGGTCGGGTGGAGCGTCGCCTTGTCGTCATTCAAATAGTGGACGAACTCGGCGATCCCGTTCTCGTAATGGAACGTCTCTTGCTTGTCCGAGCGTTCGTCGGTCAACGTGATCGTCAACCCTTTCAATAGGAAAGCCGACTCCCGGAGCCGTTCGGCGAGCGTGTCGTAGTTATACGTCGTCGTCGAGAAGATGGTCGTGTCCGGCTTGAAGTAGACGCTCGTCCCGGTCTGGCGGGCTTTCCCCGTCTCGAGGAGCGTCGTCTGTGGCACACCGCCGTCAGCGAACGTCTGCTCGAACACTTTGCCATCGCGATAGATCGTGACGAGTAGTTTGCTCGAGAGCGCGTTGACGACCGAGGCACCGACCCCGTGCAGTCCGCCTGACGTCTTGTAGCCGCCTTGGCCGAACTTTCCGCCGGCATGGAGGACCGTGAAGATGACCTCCGGCGTCGGTTTTCCCGAGGCGTGCATCCCGGTCGGCATACCACGCCCGTGGTCACGGACCGTGATGGCATCGTCTTTATGGATCGTCACATCGATCTGGTCACCGAACCCGCCGAGCGCCTCGTCGATCGCGTTGTCGACGATCTCGTAGACGAGATGGTGCAGCCCGCGATGGTCGGTCGAGCCGATATACATCCCTGGTCGTTTCCGAACGGCAGCGAGCCCTTCGAGCACTTGGATGGCGTCTTCATTATAATTAAATAGTTTTGTTGACATGTCAGTCACCTCATCTTCGAACACATGTTCGTTTTTCATACCTAATTGTATAGCTGTTTCGGGATTCTGGCAAGCCTTCCTCTCCGCGCCGTCGACGCGTGAAAAAAAGTAGACCTGCCGCAGGGGCAGGTCTCAGCCGAGGAGTCGAGCGTGCTCGACGTAAATACACCGGTTCTCGATGTAGTCAAGTCCGGCAGCATGAACGATTCGTTCGGCGTCCTTGCTCGACAGACCGAGCTGGTTAAAGACGAGTCCGACATCCCCATGACGGACCGCGTCCTCGGCAACGCCGGCCAAATATTCGTTCCGGCGAAACACGTCGACGATATCGATTCGTCCCGGGATGCTCTCGACCGTCGGATACACCATGCGGCCGTTCCACGTCTCGAGCGTCGGATTGACAGGGATGACCGTATACCCTTGCAGGAGCAAATACTCCGCAATCTGGTTGGCGGTCTTGTTCGGGTTCGATGACACACCGACGACAGCGATCGTCTTCGCTTCAGCGAGATGTTGTTTCAAACGTTGGTCGTCCATCCTGAAATCCCCCTTTTGTTTACGTTCTCAGTGTAACGTTACCTCGTTCCCCGTTTCAAGCTTTATTTTCGCTTAACGGATGAACGGCTGTCGAAACAAAAGTTTATATCCCTCATAGTGGTTTACATAATAATGTATTGTCACCCTGTTGATTCGCTTTTAAATCGGACGATGCCACCACGTCTGTTTTAACGAATCAAACGACGCTTCTATAAACCTTGCGTGAAATATCTATTTCACGCAATTATAACGTCCTGAAATCAACGTTTACAGAGAGTGGATTGACTCGATTCTCGAACAGGCGTAGGCAAATCCTTACAGTTTCGGTATACTGGAACGAGGAGGTGTTCACGTGGGGACTGCCTATGAGGAACGTCGCGGTACACTGTATAATTACCGCATCACTTTTTACGGGAACGCGCTCGCCTGGCTCATCCATGTCGTGTTCTTGGTCACGTTTTGGCGTCTCGACGTCACGGTGCTCGCCTGGTCGAACGTGTTCAGCGTTCTTTATTACACGCTCTCATTGTATTTCGTACATAAACGGTACTACCGGACGTTCTTTATCGGACTGTTCGTCGAAGTCGTCTATAACGCCATCATCTCGACGATCGTCCTCGGGTGGGGCGCGAACGTTCATTACTTCATCATCATGGTGGCGTACGGTGTGTTCTTCATGCCGAACGTCAGTCGCTTGGTCCGCGTCATGTCGACCGGGCTCGCGATGGCGATCTACGGGTTCCTTTACTTGAACGTCACGGTCGGGACACAGACGCTCGCCCCCGTGTTCGAGCAAGTGATCGGGCTGACTTGTCTGCTGTCGACGATCGCACTCATCGCCGGGCTGACGTTCGTGTTCGAGAGTTCGGTCGTCGAGGTGACGACCGAGTTAGAACGGTCGAACGAACGATTGAACGTCCTCGCTTCACGGGACGGATTGACCGGGCTGTATAACCGAATGACCGGCTATCAACGAATCGAACAAGCCATCAAAGAGGCAGTGGAAGACGGTAGACCTTACGCCGTCGCACTCGCCGATATCGACCACTTCAAAGCGTTCAACGAGCGCCACGGCCATGATTGTGGCGATCTCGTCCTCAAACAAGTCGCCGCCGCCCTCGAGCGGACCGACGGGATCTGTGTCCGTTGGGGTGGAGAAGAGTTTTTGCTGTTCATGAGCAATCAGACAGCAGATGAGGTCGCAGAGACGCTCGACTGCCTCCGGGAACGGATCAAGACGACCGAGACGATCTATGACGGGCGTCGCCTCAGCGTCACGATGACGTTCGGCGTCTCGTGCCGCGACGGGTTAGAGGCCGTCGACACACTCGTCAAAGAAGCAGACGACCGCCTCAGGGCCGGAAAACAGGCCGGCAAGGACCGGATCGTCACATCGATCAGTTAAAAAGGAGAGATTTTTTGAGTATATTCCGCCAGCTCGGGCAAGCGCCGGCACGTGTCACGACGCAGCGTTTCAAGCTGAACGGATACGAGCGCATGCCCGGCTTCATCCAACGTTTCTTGAACCATCTGGCCGCGAAACACTATTCAGAACAGACCGCGCAGCGGTACTTATACGATTTCTTCGACTTCTTCCGGTGGGTCGAGGCCGCGAGCGCATCCGAGGTCGACCCAACCACGGTCGACCTCGCCTCGTTCGTCGAACTCGATTATGCGGGCGCGGATGCCTACGCGTCCTATCTCGCGCTCGAGCTCGATAACGCCCCGAGCGTCATCAACCGAAAGTTGTCGACGATGCAGTCGTTGTTCAACTTCTTGATCGAGTCCGGGATCGCGTCACACAACCCGTTCCAAGCGGTCGAGCGTCCAAAGCGCGCCAAACGGAACCCGGTCTATTTGACGGAACACGAGTGGCTCGACTTCTCGACGCTCGTCCGCAGCAACGTCGGCATGTCCGACCGCGAGGCGAGCTGGTACGAACGGAACCGCGACCGTGATTTTCTGATCATCCAGCTGCTCGGACTGACCGGGATGCGCGTCTCCGAACTCGTCGGGCTCGACTGGAGCGACATCGACCTCGCGACCGGGACGATCCGTGTCATCGGGAAAGGGAACAAAGAGCGGGTCATCCCGCTCGCCTCCCCGCTCGAGCCGTTGCTGCTTGACCATCGCCAAGACGGGACCGGGCCGCTGTTCCGTTCCGATAAAGGAAGACGCATCTCGGTCAGGACGGTGCAACATCTGCTCAAAGGACACATCGACCGGTTGAAACCCTATCTCCCGTTCTTGACCCACAAGCAGGTCACGCCCCACAAACTTCGCCACACGTTCGCTTCCCGGTTGGCGATGAGCGGGGTCGACGTCTTGACGATCCAACAACTGCTCGGTCACGAGTCGGTGGCGACGACGCAAGTCTATGCCCATATCGGTGACGAGAAGAAAAAACAAGCGTTATCTGGTTTACGATAATATGTTATGTAAACCATACTGTAAAAGCACGGCCCTCGATTCGTAGAGGGCCGTGCTTTTACAGTTGTTTCGTCGACAAGATGACGATCGTCTCGTCGAGTACCGTATAATAGGCATCTTCGAACGCCTGTCGCTCGTTCGCCTCCAAGTTGAAGATGCTGACCCCGCCGTTGCGCCCATCGGCCGATTCGTGGATGAAGTAGTTCGCATCGAGCACTCGTTCGAACGGTGCCGTGTCCAAAAATCTCGCCCCGGTCGTCGCGTCGATCAACTCTGTATGCTCCATCGATTCTTCGACCTTGATGAAGATGGTCGAACTGACGTCGTCATACGTGAAATCGATCGGCTCATAGGCACCCCAGTCGACGACGGCGAGCTCGTGCAGGACGTCCGGTGCCGCCAGTTCGTACACCGTCTCCTCATTGGCTGCGTCGACGAACGCCGCAAACCGGAGTTTTTTGTCACGCTCCCCGAGATACTGGACCGTGTCCCCCTCCCCTTGCAACCGGATCAGATCATCGAACGGGATCTCGTCCGCTTTCGACCAAACGGCCTCGACCGCTTCGTCGAGCGGACAGATGAGAATCGCTTCGGAATGGTCGATTGGGTCATCGGGTGAGATGCGTCCCGATTCGAGCGCGTCATAGTAATCAAACTCGTCCAACCGTGCGTTACATACGATGTAAGACACGCCTTCGAGCTCCGTCGTGAACAAATACAGTTCACGGAAGCGCCCGGCATGGCCGACGAGCCGCTCGTCACGGATACGTTCTTCGCGGGACGTCTCGGCGTCGAACAGCCACGCCTCGTCCGTCGCCTCGAAACTCGTCAAAAAGAGGAAGTAACGGTCGTCGAGCACCCAGTATAACGTGCTGTTGCCCCGTTTCTCGAACGTCGTCAGAACTTCTTCATCACCTGTACGGTAGTCGAACGCGATCAGTTCCGTGCTCACGACCCCCGTCCGGTCCGGGGTTTCGTTCAAAAAGTAGACACGGTCGGCGCTGATGAACAGTTTTGATATGCCATAGTCTTCGAAGACGCGACGATTAATTTGCGTGATGGTGCCATCCGCTTCATCGTACCGAAAGATGGAAAAGCTCGTCTCCCCCGTCTTCTCACGGTAGTACACGGACGACTCGGTGACGGCGATCAAGTCTTCGTGGCTGATTGACATGGCACGTGCATCGACGATTCTCATAGAGCACCTCTTTCATAAGTGGATTCGATCGGTTCGACTGTGACGATACCGGGAGGACGTTTCGGGAACGAGATCCGAAGGTGGGCGTACTCGATGATCGACTGGTGAGAGTCTGCCTTCTCGACCCAGCGGACCCGTTGCTGGTTCGCGAGCGCGTGGCCGATCTTCTCTTCGATTTGAAACTTGGAGATGCCGCGATAAGCGACTTCTTGAATATAGGTCGACTCATCGGACTCGAACTGCTGCCACACTCCCATGACGAGCTGTCCGAGGGCCGAGACCCGGTTCTCGGGTAAACGTACCGTGCGCAACGTCTGCTCGACTTCTTTCAGACAAACGACCGGGTCGTCGGCGACCGCGAACAGCCGCTTCGCCGAGTTGTTCATGACCCGATAACGGCGCTTCCCGCTCTCGAGCCGAAGCACTTGGGCGTACGGTTCGACCGGTACGCCGTGGAAGAACGTGTCCGTCCCGCCCCAGGCGAACCCGAACGACGGGTCGAACTTCCGGATCGTTCGCATGAACGCGAGCATGAAGTCTTCGACTTCCCTGCGCTCGAGCCGGAGCCATTCGGCGAGCGCCAACGGTCCGTGCTGTTTCGAGATCCGGTCGACCGGAAAGAACAGGTCCCCTTCGGCGAGACGGTGGGGGCGCAATTCGACCCCATCGGCCCGGTAGTCGGTCGCTTGACGGCCGCTGCGCCCCGCATAGATGATCCACTCGTCGTCCGTGCTCTCGATGGCGTACGCCTGATGCGCCCAAGGCGGCGTCACATATAGCGCCGGGAACTCCTCATACGTCTCGAGATGCAAGTACGAGCGGTCGTTCCAGATTTGGGCGAGCAATCGGACGATTTCCCCCGTATCCGAGTCTTTCGGGGCGATATAGTTGCCGGTGTTCCCGATATAGGTCAAGACGTGGAAGTCGTAGGCGTGGTAGAGGTGCCGGACGATCCGTTCGAACACCGCTGCGATCATCCGCTCGAACAACGGGTGGTCCTCGCTCCGGTCGACCGTCGTCGCATCGACGGTACACATGAGCCAGCCCATGCGCACATACAGCCGGATGCGGAGCGGATAAGAGATCAACGGCGACGAGGACGCGTGGATCTCCGTCATTCCGATGTTGGCCATATTCTCAACCTCTAGCGTAAACCCGCTACGCCTCAGCTGCTCCTCCATCTTCTTCTTCCAATTGATCGTCTCCATCTGCCTCACTCGCTTTCTGTCGCCACGTCATCTTGACTGACTCGTTCTGAAATTTTTCCCGTTTCTCGTTTCATACAAACGCTTTTCCATCGGAATGGGTCTTGATCCGTCCGAGCGCCTCGTCAACGATCGTCCGGGATGTACCGAAATTGAGACGCTCGAACGTCGACGCCGACGCCCCGAACGGAACACCCGGTGATAAGAAGACCCGCACCACCTCGTGGAGCCATTTCTTCCGAGCTTCGGGCTCAAGGCCAAGCGCGGCGAAATCGATCCATAACAAGTAACTCGCCTCCGGCATGAAGCATGTCAGCCGGGGTAACTCGGCATTCAGGCGCTCGACGACATAGGTGGCTTGTTCCTCGAGCTCGGCCGTCAGCTGGTCGAGCCATCGTTCCGCCCGGACGTCTGTGTAGGCGGCGATGATGGCCGTATTGGCGAACGGTGTCGGTAGGACGTGGTGTTTGTTTTGGACTTGGATGATCCGTTTGCGCCAGGCGTCATCCGGACAGATGATGTACGACGCGAACAAGCCGGCGATGTTAAACGCCTTCGACGGGGCGCTCACCGTGATGACCCGGTCGTCGAGTCGATTGATCGCCGTATGGTGCTGCGACGGATACGTCAAATCGGCATGGATCTCGTCGGCGACGATGATGACGTCGTACGTTCTCGCCAACTCGACGACGCGCGCGAGCTCGGACTCTGTCCAGACGCGGCCGACCGGATTATGCGGTGAACAGAGCAAAAACAGTTTCGCCTGTCGCATTGCGTGTTCGAGGGCGTCAAAATCCATCTCATACTTGCCATCGACTTGTATGAGCGGAGCGTCACGCACAACGCGTTTCAATCCGGTCACGAGTTCATGGAATGGTGGATAGACCGGTGATTGGATGACGATCCCGTCCCCTTCCTTCGTCAACGCCTCGACGATGTGGGTCAGTCCGGGCACGACCCCGCTCGAGAACAATACATGTTCGGGGGTGACGTCGAGTCCGTGTCGTCGACCGTACCAAGAGCTGACGGCTTCCTGGGCTTCTTTCGCGAACATCGTATAGCCGAACTCTCCGGTCGCCGCACGCGCCGCGAGCGCTTCCGAGATCGAAGGTGCCGTCCGGATATCGATATCGGCCACCCAGAGCGGCAGTACGTCAGACTTCACATGGAACCAGCGCTCGAGGCCGTCCCATTTCACCGAGTCGGTGCCGACCCGGTCAAGCGGTTGATGTAAGATTGATTTCATAGTGATCCCTCCTGTCCCTACTGTAACAAAAATTGAAGCCACTGGTCGTCATAAGCGTGGCGGATTTTCGAGACGTCGGCTATAATCGACCGAGAACAGTGTTTGGAGGTGACAACGATGAGCGTAAGTATCATCCGCCATAAACGGCGAAAGAAAGCGGCTTTCTACATAACGGCCGAAGGGATCGAGCTCCGCATCCCGGCCCGACTGTCGAACCGGGTCGTCGAGACGATCTTAAGCGAGCATGCGGACTGGATAAACGACCGGCTCGCGGCATTACCTAAAGCTCCGTCATTGCCGAACGACCGGCTC
Source organism: Exiguobacterium sp. SH1S21 (assembly GCF_004337175.1). Classification (NCBI taxonomy): domain Bacteria; kingdom Bacillati; phylum Bacillota; class Bacilli; order Caryophanales; genus Exiguobacterium; species Exiguobacterium sp. SH1S21. The sequence goes on from NZ_SJUY01000004.1 coordinate 182,224, forward strand.
CGTTATCGAGGTGAGACCGTGCCGCTCGTGCGCACGAAAACCGTTGACGCCTTCGACTACGACGGGACAGCTTTCCGGTGCCCGGACCGGTGGGACGAGTCCAGGATAGGGGCTGCCTACGAGGCGTGGCTCCGCGACGAGGCGCTCACTTATGTCACCGGGCGGGCACCTTACTATGAACGTCTGCTCGGGGTGAGCGCCACGAAAGTCCGCATCGGTCATCAAAAGACGCGCTGGGGGTCGTGCAGCTCGCGCGGGACGATCTCGATCAACGTCCGGCTCATGCTCGCGCCGGTTGAGGTGATGGATTACGTCATCGCCCATGAGTGGGCCCACCTCGTCCATTTCGACCACTCCAAATCGTTTTGGTCGACTTTATCCTCTGTTTATCCGGACGTCGATGGGGTGATGGCGTGGTTGAGACAACACGGTCATACGCTCATCGTCAAAAAAACCAATTGAGTGGACTCGCCACCGACGACGGTGGTGGTTCCTTCAATTGGTTTTTTCGTCAGATCGCCGAAGTGAACTGTTCGGCCGTCCAGTTCAATGACTCGGCCGACTGCTCGATCTTCCCGAAGCGTTCGAGCGTCGCTTCCATGATGTTGACACTCGCATGAATGTCTTCGTTCGATCGTGAGACGCCGTCGACGATCGAGGCGAGCTCTTTGTTCATCCCCTCGGTATTGGCCCGGACCTCGATGACGGCGCGCTCGACGAGACGAGACAAGTTACGGACCTCGGTCGCGACGACGTTGAAGCCGAGGCCATGTTCACCTGCCCGCGCCGCCTCGATGGCGGCGTTCAGTGACAACAGGTTCGTCTGGGCCGCGATCTCTTTGATTGTGCTGGCGATTTTCGTGATCTCTGCCGCTTGGTCTTGAAGGTTGCCGAGCGTCTTCAAGTTTACCGATGCGTCCGACTCGAGCCGCTCGATCGTCCGCTTCAAATGTAGGCTCTCCTCCATGCCACGGCGGGCCCGGTCATCAAGATTCTCGGCCATATCACGGAACGTGCGGGCGTATCGTTCGATCGTCTGTTGCCGCTCGGTGATGTCCGAGGCGATCTTGACGACACCGATGACGTCATCCCCCTCATAGATTGGCATATACGTCGCCTCGAGCCAAATCGAGTCGCCCCGGGCGTCGACGCGCTCGATCTTGTCGGCCGAGCTGAACCCGTCGAACAACTTGTTCCAAAACGCTTGATAGTCCGTACTGTTGACGAAGTTCGGCGTACAGAACAGATGGTGCTGCATCCCGATCATCTCATCGCGTTTGTATTTCATCGCCTTGGCGAAGGCGTCGTTCACATCGACGACACGGCGCTGGCGGTCAAATCGAATCATCGCCATGTTCGCTTCGATGGCGCGAAGCGCGTCTGGTGACGATAGGCTGACATCTCTTGTTTCAATCATTCCGATAATTCCCACCTTTATAATTTGAGTTATTTCAGGAAATTTTTCCTTTGTTAGTACAATCGAATTCAAGTGTAACTTGTGACAAAAGTCCTGACTAGCGCCGTTTTTAACAGTAAGTCAATATCTTGAGTTTGAAGTATTTACCAACTTCATCACAGGTTATCAGACAATGAATCGCAAAAAAAGAACTCCTCGTTTACAGGAGTCCCATTCGGAGCTTTTCGTGAAACTGACGGTGCTAATCTTGTAAAAAGATTTGCTTCTACATAGGTGTCGATTCTTCGGTCAGTTGCGTGCGACTGACCGAAGAATCGACACCGCCAATCGTCGCTACAGCCGAAGTCTCATCAAACCAAACGCTCTGCTTACTCCACTGCACTGGGAAAAAGTTCATGGAATATTTTCGCACCTTCACTCGACAACTTGAACTGTTCGTCCGTGTTCATATCTTTCACGAAGACATCAACTTTCTGCGAACGTTTGTGGTAACTCAACTCGAACTGTTGACCACGATTTCCTTTCAGCAGCGTCAAATACATGTACTCTCCTGCTTCCCCATTCTTAGTCGAAGGTGTCCCCGTCTCGAGCGCCTCGGTCAATCGTTCATAGCCTTGCCCCTCGATGCTGACTGCGTCCGGATAGTAAAACGGGACACTGGGATGGTACGGGTATTTATGGACATAACCGATCGAGACGGCATCGGTATCGGTCGGCTCCGTGATGAATGGATTCGGTTTGAAGCGGATCGAGATCGTCTTCGTCATCTTTTGACCGTTTGACTCGTAGGTTAATTCGTATAACGGAAACGGTTCGAGCGGTTCGAGCGTACCGCCTTCAAGAAGCGTCCGGACATTTAAGTTGTCGACTCCGTCCAGTAATTCGCCATCGTTCAACGAATGCTGTCCATAGTGAATCCCGTCATCCGACATTAACATGTATGGCGTCTTCGTCTGCGTGCCATATCCTAGCGCCAATTGAATGTCCTCCCTGACCACGTAAGGAGCAAAATCTAAATACGGTGTGAAGACCCCGTCGTCCCCGATTCCAAACTCGATGGACCCGTTGAAACCGGGCGAGATTGTATAAAGACTATCCAAGAATGGACGAATGGTGAGGTCTTGCCCGTAAGGATGGATCGCTTCTTCCCGTGATAACCTTTCCCGAATTTCTTCTGTCCCGCTTACTACGCTAGGTAGCAATGGAATCTCTCGCGCGGTCTCGTCTTTCAAAAACTCCGGCCTTGCCTCCAGCTTGACCGCCCGATATCCCTCAACGTGGTCCGACTTACACAGCGCGTAAACGGAATCACCTTCGACGAACGATGTCTCATTGAAGGCGTATGTTTCAGTATCGGGCTCAGTGAACGGCATTCGGCTTGCAAACGTCACGCCAAGTAAGGATAGATGGTCCTCCTCGATATCGTTGAGTAACTCGCCTTGTTCACAATAGGTCAACATGTCCTTGGCCTTGATTGCCTGCACTTCAAGGTCATGTGTGATGTGCTCTGCCGTCCAATGGGCCTCGACAACATCATATCGGACTACTTCTTGGTCCCGGGCGCATCCTGCAGCCAAAACGAATAGCGATAGACAGATTCCTAATCCGAACTTTTTCATCAGTTCACCTCAATTCTTCGGTTTCTTCTTCAAGTCGGGGAAGTAGGACAAGAACGTCTCGGCCCCTTCGCTCGTCAGTTTATACGTTTCCTCAGTAGATTGGTCCGTCACGTAGATATCCAGTTTCTTCGATCGCTGTTTATAAGTCACCTTGAATCCCTGACCTTTGAGCCCGTCGACGATCGTTAGAAGCGGATAGTCGCCCTGATCGCCTACACGTTTCGTCGGCTCGGCGGAATCGATTGCTTGAATCAGATCATCCATCTCATTGCCGGCCGCACGCAACACAGCGGGATAGGATACTGTCGATTCGTTGTCAAACGGTTCCTGATGGAGATACACGAGCGGCCCGGTCACAATCGGCATATACTCCTCGTCAGGGTGTGTCTCGAGCGTCTTTCGTTCATCAGTGGACAACAGCTTTGCGGCACGATATGTGATGCTTGCTGTCTCGGTCACCCCTTCTCCGTCGCGGGTGTAACTGAACTCATATAACGGATAGGTCTTATTCGGCACGAGTTCCGTGTCAAGCGGGAGTCTCTTGACGACGAGGTCGTCATACGTCGGTTCTTCTTTCGTTGGATCATTGATTGTATGTAACGGACTGACCGAAACGTAAAGGTCAGCAAGTAGTAATAACACGTATGGTTTGGCGTCACGCGAATCATAGCCAATGGCTAATTTGACATCTTCCACATCCGCCATCATCGGTTCGAACGCGAACAAAGGGAATTGGCTCGGCCGATCCCCGACGGTCAATTCGATCTCTCCGTGGATCGCAGGAGAAAACGCCATGACCGTATCGGGAAACGGCTCGATTTCATTCCCGGCCTCTGTCAATTCATCAGCATTTTGCACGGCGAGGCGAGCGGCTTCGTCTGCTGGACGGACAGACGGATAGTGCCGAATCGAATGACCCGCAGTCAAATCGACGAACTCCGGGAATGCATCGACCATTTCCACTGAATAATGTGGTGAGGCCATATCCCGACACATCGCATAATTTTCGTCCCCTTGTATGTATGTCACGGCTTTAAATCCATATTCCCAACCCGTGTCCGTCATCGGATGGCGGCTCGCCACGACCGTATCGAACACAGTCAGGTCGCCCTTCAACTCGGTCGTCAAGTCCCCAGTGCAGGCCGCGAGCGTCTCACCGGCCGATTCGAGCACCACTGGTTGTTCTAGTGAGTATTTGCTGACGGTCCAATGGGCGTCGACATACGACAATTTCACGACGTCTTGTTTCTCTTCACCACACCCGGCCAACAAGCTCGTGGATATTACAAGTAAACCGACTAACTTTTTCAAATTATCCGCCCCTTGAATTTTACTATCTCCAATTTTACCATTATATTACTTTGGAGAGGGTATGAAAAACCCGCCCATGAAATTGGACGGGTGCGATGAATCGATTAGATGCTGTTATCGATGGCGCGTGTCAGTCTCGTCTCGACATCCAGTGCGATGGACTGGAGCGACTCGTCCTCGATCAATTCGATCAGTTTCGTCGGTTTCGGCATGCCGACGTGGGTCGCCCCGTCTTTCGTGAAGACGGCGAGCTTGCACGGCAGGAAGTAGCCGCCCTCACGGTGCGCCGTGATGACTTTCTTGGCCTCTTTCGGGTTGCACACTTCGAGGATACGATAGTCCCCGTCGATGGCTTCACCTTTCTCTTTGAGCGTATCACTCAAGTCGAAATCCCACAGCACGCCGAACGCTTCGTCCTTGAGCGTCGCTTTCAACTTCTCGACCACTGCTTCGACCGACTGATTCGTCTTCACCGTATAATCAAACATGTAAGCCCCTCCTTGTTTGTTGTCTCTCTCGTCATGTACCCGAACTCACTTGAAACGAATCGTTCCGTCGATTTCAAAAAAAGTATATGTGATTTGAAACATATTCTGCGTTCAAAACGTATGGATGAGAGAAAATAAAGAAGTCCATACCTAGGAAAAGGAGAAGTGGTTGTCGTGACGGTCACCGTATTCACGCATACAAGCTGCAGTTCTTCCCGCAAGACGCTCGATTGGTTACGCGAACAGAATATCCCGTTCATCGAGAAGAAATTGACCGACCAAGGAATGTCGTTCACCGAGTTCAAGGAGATGCTCCGGCTCACCGAAAACGGGACGACCGATCTCCTGTCTGTCCAAAAAAGTGTCTACAAACAAGCGGCCGACCAGCTCGACGAGATGTCGCTCCGCGAACTGTACAGTTTTGTCGCGACGCATCCGCAAATCTTGAAGAGTCCGATCGTCGTCGATGACAACCGGATCCAGATCGGGTTCAGCGAGAAAGAGATCCGGACGTTCATCCCCCGGCATAACCGGATCGCCGACTTGAAACGACTATTAGACAAACAGTAAGAGCGCCGCAAATTTTGCGACGCTCTTTTGTCAGGCTTTCTTTAGACGGGCCGCCAAGCGGTTGCCGAATGATTGGATCGACTGCACGAGCAGGATCAAGACGAAAATCGTCACGTACATGACTTCCGGCTCGAACCGGAGATGCCCGTACTGATAGGCGATATCGCCGAGTCCGCCCGCACCGACGAGACCCGCCATCGCCGTCGCACCGATCAGACCGATCGTCGCGATCGTCAGACCGAGCACGATCGACGACCGCGCCTCACGGATCAATACGTACCAGATGATCTTACGCGTCGAGATGCCCATCGCCTCGTACGCCTCGACGACGCCGCGATCGACTTCGAGCAGTGCCGACTCCATCAAACGGGCGATGTATGGCGCCGTGAAGACGATGAGCGGCAACAGCACGCCTTGAACGCCGATCGTCGTCCCCATGATGAAACGGGTGAACGGCAAGATGAAGAATAGCAGAATGATGAACGGGATCGAGCGGACGACGTTGATCACGCTCGACAATGCCCCGTAAAAGTAACGGTTCGCGAGCCGTCCATTCGGCCGCGTCAAGACGAGGAGCGTCCCGAGCGGCAAGCCGATCAGTGTCGAGATGACGAGCGCGATGCCGGTCATCGTCAGCGTCTGGATCGTGCCCGTCCAAATCAAGTCACCCCAATTTTCCCAAAACTGCAGCATGGTTCGTCACCTCCTTCACTTTGACGCCGCTCGCTTCAAGGTAGCGGACGGCTTGGTCGGTCTGTGCCTGGTCCCCGTCGAGATGGACGAGCAAGTTGCCGACGAGACCGCCTTTCAGCTTTTTGATCCCGCCCCCGATGATGTTCGGCAGCAGGCCGAACCGTTTCGTCAACTCGGCGAGGACGGCCTGTTCGGTCTGGTGACCGATGAACGACAAGTTGACGAGCGTCCCGTGCGAGCTCAACACGTCGACGACTTCTTTCGGCACGTCGAGGTTCGCTTTCAAGAAGCGGCGCGTCGTCGGATGTTGCGGGTCCGAGAAGACGTCGAGGACGTCCCCTTCCTCGACGATCTTGCCGGCGTCGATGACGGCGACCCGGTCACAGATGCGCTCGATGACTTCCATCTCATGGGTGATCAAGAAGATCGTCAGCCCGAGCTCGCGGTTGATTTCGAGCAACAGATCGAGGATCGACTCGGTCGTCTCCGGGTCGAGCGCGCTGGTCGCCTCGTCACTGAGCAGGATGTCCGGCTCGTGGGCCAAGGCCCGAGCGATGGCGACGCGCTGTTTCTGGCCGCCGGAGAGTTGCTCCGGGTAATGTTTACGGTGTTCGGTCAGTCCGACGATATCGAGATACTTGTCGACCCGCTCGCTGATCGAGCGTTTATCGAGTCCTTCTAGGCGGAGCGGGATGGCGACGTTGTCTTCGACGGTCGCCGTCTTCAGCAGGTTATAGTGCTGGAAGATCATCCCGATGCGGTGACGGAGCTTTGATAACCCTTTTTTGTCGAGCGTCGTGATGTCTTGTCCCTCGATCTCGACTTGACCTGACGTCGGCCGTTCGAGCAGATTGATCATGCGGATGAGCGTGCTCTTGCCAGCGCCGCTCCGACCGATGATGCCGAAGATTTCGCCCTTTTCAATCGTCAGCGAGACATCGTCGAGTGCCGTGACGGTCCCTTTGTTTACCGTGAACGTTTTTGAGATCTGTTTGAGTGCGATCATAGTGCCTCCTTAAAACGCCGGGACGATCGAGCCGTCGAACGTCTCTTCGATGAACGTCCGGACCTCGTCCGAGTGGTAGTAAGATTTGAGTGTCTCGACGACTTCATCGTCTTTGTTGTCGGTACGGACGACGACGTAGTTCGGGTACGGGTTGTCGACCGTGTCTTCATGGAACAAGGCGTCCTCATTGATCGATAGGCCGGCACCCATCGCGAAGTTCGTGTTGATGGCCGCGAGCGCGACTTCCGGGAGCTGGGTCGGGAGCTGTGACGCCTCGAGCTCGATGAATTCGAGGTTGAGCGGGTTCTCAGCGATGTCACGTTTCGTCGCCTTGTCCGTCAATCCTTCTTTCAAGGTGATGAGTCCGGCCGTCTCATACAGGCGCAGCGCCCGAAGTTCGTTCGCCGGGTCGTTCGGGACGGCGACTTTATCGCCCTCCTTCAACTCCTTGATGTCCGTCAGCTTGTCCGAATAGAGCCCCATCGGGAAAGCGACCGTCTTGAACACGTCGTCGATCTTATAGCCTTTGTCCGCCTTCTGCAGCTCGAGGAACGACAGCGTCTGGTAACTGTTCACGTCGAGACTGCCTTCGTCGAGTGCGGTGTTCGGCGTGTTGTAGTCGTTGAACACCTTGATGTCGAGCTCGAGGCCATCCTCGGCCGCGAGTTCTTTTACTTTCTCGGCGATCTGCTGGTGCGGTCCGCCTGTCACGCCGATCGTGAGGGCTTCTGTGCTGAGCGCTTCGCTCGCGTCCGATTGGCCGCACGCCGACAAGGCGATGGCCGCGAGTAGAGATGTTCCTACGAGTACTGTTTTCTGTTTGATGTTCATGAATGATTCCTCCTCCAAAATAAAAGCCCGCTACTCATAAAGAGTGGCGGGCACGACAAGTCAAAGACAGTCGGACACGCTCATCTCCCAGACGTTTCGTCTGTTGGAATTAGCACCATGATCATTACGATCTGGTTGCCGGGTTTCATAGGGCCAGTCCCTCCACCACTCTTGATAAGCTATCGGTCTTATTTAATTGTTATCATCTTACTTTTAATTCTTTTATTTGTAAACAGAAAATACTAAATTTTCAAAAATTATTTTCAAATAGTCAATATCGAGCGGGACGGGTGAACGTTGCAATTCGGTCTCGACCCGGACCGCCTCGACCAGTTGCGGGATGTCGGCCGGCACGAGTCCGAGCGTCTCAAGTGACGTCGGCGCGCCGATCCTGGCGAGCCACGCCTCTAAATATGGGGCGTCAGACGAGCCACGCAACCGTTCTTGGACAAGGAGGCCGAAGCCGACCTTGTCGCCATGTAAGAACGGATGGGTCGACTCGAAGCGGCTGAGCGCGTTGTGGACAGCGTGGGCGACGGCAACGCGTGTCCCGGCGTCCCCGAAACCACCGACGGCACCGCCGACGGCAAGGATGTGATCGACCGCGAACCGGGTCTCTGGCCCATACGCGGTGAAACTGGACTCACTCAAGTCGAGTTCGACGAGCCGGCCGCATTGCTCGGCCAAGGCGAGACCGGTATTGACGCCGGCATCAGGCGAACTGTCGCCGCTCAAATAGCGGGCCTCGTAAAACTTGGCGACCGTGTCGATGACGCCGGCCCGGAAGTAGTCGTACGGCGAGTCGGTCACGACCCTTGCGTCGACGATGACCCGCTCGATGACGACGCGAAACACGTCGTAGCGGTCATAGGTGCCGTGCTCGTCATAGATGACGCTGAGCGGTGTGAAGGCGGCACAGTTCGAGGCGAGCGTCGGGATGACGATCAGCGGGACACCTTGCCGGTAAGCGACGAGTTTCGCCGTGTCGACGAGCTTGCCCCCACCGACGGCAAGGAGGACGTCCACATTTTTCAAACGGAGCCGTTCGACCTCAGCGTCCGTGCATTCGCCGCCGAACAGCGATGTCGGATAGGCAGTGATCGCTGGCAGGACGCGCTTGACGACGTCAAAACCGTTCTGTCCGCGCAGCACGTGAGCACGACGGCCATCGATCAATTCATCGAGCCGCTCGAGCGCGTCATCCGCATGGTCGTACTCGAGCACGGCTTGGCGGATCATGCCCGGACCTCTTCATACGTCGCAAACAGTTTCTCGATCCGCTCGACGGCCTCGTCGATCTTCGGCTCGGCGGAGACGAGCCCGAACCGGACGTACCGCTCGCCTTCTGAGCCGAAGAAATAGCCCGGCGTCACGGCGACCCCTGCCTCGTGGAGCAGCTTATGGGAGAACGATTTGGCGTCCCCGTCCGGCACTTTCGCCCAGACGAAGAACGAGCCACTCGGGGCCGTGATGTCCCATCCGGCCTGACGTAACCCGTCGACGAGCCGGTCGCGGCGGGCCTCATACAACCGTGACAAGTCGTCCCGGAGCGAACGCGGTGACTCGAGCGCGGCGATGGCCGCCTCTTGGATGGCCGAGAACACGCTCACATGGACGTGGTCCTGGTACGTGTTGATCGCCTCGATGATGTCGCGGTTGCCGACGGCGAAAGCGACCCGCCAGCCGGACATGTTGAACGCCTTCGACATCGTATACACCTCGATGCCGATGTCTTTCGCACCCGGCGCCTGCAGGAAGCTCGGCGGGACGTGACCGTCGAAACCGATGCTGCCGTAGGCGAAGTCGTGGACGACCATGAGGTCATGCTTATTCGCGAACCTTACCGTGTCGTCAAAGAACGCGGGCGACGCGACGGCGCCGGTCGGATTGCCCGGGTAGTTCAAATACATGAGTCGCGCTCCTTGCGGATCGAGCGTCTCGTAATCAGGAAGATAGCCGTTCTCTTCCCGGAGGACGAGGTCGTGGACGACCGCTCCGGCGAGACGTGCCCCCGAGATGTAGTCCGGGTAACCCGGGTTCGGGAGCAACATGCCGTCACCCGGTTCGAGCACACATTGCGGGAGCGTGATGAGTCCCGACTTGCTGCCGATCAAGATGGCCACTTCGGTCTCGGCATCGAGCGCGACGCCGTATTCGGTCTGGTAGAATGTCGCGACCGCTTGCTTCAGGCGCGTCTGTCCCCGGAACGGGCCGTATTGGTGTGTCGCCGGGTCGAGCAGGGCCGTCTGCAGCGCCTCGCAGATCGGGGCCGGTGTCGGCAAGTCGGGCGTCCCTTGGCCGAGCCGGATGACGTCGCGGCCTGAACGCTCGAGTGCGGCGACTTCAGCGGCGAGTCCGACGAAATGCTGGGGTGGTAACGTTTTAAGTAACTTCGAGCGTCTGTCTGTCATGAATAGTCCTCCTATGCAAAAACACCCCTTTCCGAGGAAAGGGGTGTCGAGATACGGACGTATTCAAACAACCACCTTTCCATCTCTCAAGGTCACCTTGCTGGAATTAGCACAGTATTGAAACAATCTGTTGCTGAAGCTTCATCGGGCCAGTCCCTCCGCTTCTCTTGATAGAAAGTGTTTTTATATGCAATTGATAATTTCTGTAATATGTCATTTAGTAAACCAAACGTTACCAACCTTGTCAATCCTTATTTCAAAAATTCCTTACCGCTATTGAATCCCGGTAAAAAAACGTTCATAGTAAAAGGTGAACGTTATTCTGCAAAATTTACAGCATGAGGGGATAGACCATTGGAACTAAACCGTCAATTGATATGGAAGTTAAGCGTGATCGGGCTGATTCTGCTCGTCCTATGGAAAGTCATCAGCGAGCCGGACACGATTTCTCGGGTCATGCAGTATGGGTTTCAGCTGTTGACGCCGATCATCATGGGGATCGCCATCGCGCTGCTCCTCAACACCGTCCTATCCTATATAGAAGAGCGGTTCCATTTGAAGCGTTATCAAGGCTTGTTGATCGTCTACGTCACGTTCATTGGGATCCTCGTCGTGTCAGCGGTGACGCTGTTCCCTCGCATCTATTCGAGCGTCGCCTCTCTCATCGAGGAGCTCCCGTTTTATATTCGCCAAATCGACGGCTTTCTCGGGCAGCTGAAAACGTATGTCGAGGAGTATAATGCGACGATCGCCCAAGCGATCGACTTCAATCGGTTCGAGGAACGCTATTCCGGATGGGTCGAGACGGCCGTCGTGTCTTCGGTCGGTTACGTGTCGAGCTTCACGATGACGTTGATCAACTTGCTGATCGGGATCGTCATCTCGATCTACTTGTTGAAAGACAAGGAAGTGTTCGCCCGGATGTTCAAGCGTCTGCTGTATGCGATGTTCCCGGTCGCTTCGGCGAAGACGACGATCGACATCTTCCAAGAGATGGACTATATCTTTAAACGCTACATCATCGGAAAGTCGCTCGACTGTCTCATCATCGGCGTGATGGCTGTCATCGGGCTCTTGATCATCGGTGCACCTTACGCGCTCTTGCTCGGTGTCATCATCGGGGTGCTGAACTTCATCCCATACGTCGGACCGCTCTTAGGGATGATCCCGGCGTTCATCATCACCTACTTCTACGACCCGTTCACGGCGCTGCTTGTCTTGTTGTTCATCTTCTTGCTGCAACAGTTCGACGGACTTTGGCTCGGGCCGAAAATTCTCGGCGACAGTGTCGGGATCACCCCGTTCTGGGTCATCACATCGATCATCATCGGGGGGAGCCTGTTCGGTCTCGTCGGGATGTTCATCAGCGTACCCGTGACCGCGATGATTCAAGTCGTCTTGTCCCGGTTGATCGATTATCGGCTCACCCGAAAGAATTTAAATGAACTGTTATGACGCAAGTCAAAATATGTTGACACATTTCAAGAATCTGTCATACAGTTGAAAAGAAGAGTAAACTTACAGAAAGGAGGACCAGCCATGTCAGTCATGACGCAGCCACATCGTATCCAATTTCATACTGACAGGTCGGGGTCTTCCGTTTCATGAACTGAAGTCACCCGCCTGTCTTCCGAGGCGTACATAAGCAAGTAGGGACGAGTATGCCTCCGTGCATCCTTCGTCCCTTTTACTTTGTAGAAGCAGGTGAAACGCATGATTCAATCACTCAAACGGCTCGACCGTAACATTTGGATTCGCTTCCTCGGCGAGACGATCACCGGTGTCATGATGTTCATGATCGCCCCGTTCCTCGTCCTCTATTATAGCGACAAGCTCGACAGCTACGTCCAAGTCGGCGTCATCTTGGCGACCGGACCGATCATGGCGCTCATCGGATCGGTCGTCGGCGGTCGTCTGGCCGACCTGTACGGCCGAAAACCGGTCATGATGACCGCCATCCTCGGTGATGCGGTCGCCCTCATCGGTTTCGCTTTCGCGGAAACGTTTTGGCCGCTCCTGCTCTTGAACGCGATGCTCGGCTTGACGAACTCGCTGTTCCACCCGGCAGCGAGCGCGATGGTCGCCGACGTGACCGAGCCGGAACAGATGAACGAGGCGTTCGGTCTGCTACGGATGGGGCATAATATCGGCGCGGCGTTCGGTCCACTGCTCGGGAGTGCCGTCTTGTTCATCGACCGACAGTACATCTTCTTCACGGCAGCGTTCGTCTTTGCCTTGTATGCGCTCGTTCTAGGACGCTTCATCCGCGAGTCGCTCCCTGAGACGACCGGGCAGGACACACCGTCGAACCGTGACGTCTTGCGCGTCTTTTACAACGACAAAGTCTTTCTCGTCTTCATCTTCGCCGGCGTCTTCATCTCGATGGGCTTCTCGCTGATCGAGAGCATGTTGCCGCTGTTCTTGAAAGAGTCGATGCCGTCGTTCACCGACCGTGAGAACCCGTTCGCTTATCTGCTCGCCTTGAACGGCATAATGGTCGTCTTGTTCCAATTCCCGATCGCCTCAAAACTCGGGCGCAAACCGTTCGGCAACGTCATGCTGGTTGGGGCGACGATTTTCGGGATCGGGATGATGTTGATCGCGGTCGTGCCGCGGCTCCTCTATACGCTCGGCACCCCGTACCTCATCCTCGTCTTTATCCTGCTCGCCGTATACGCGTTCTATACGCTCGGCGAGATGATCATGTCGCCCGTCCAACAGACGTTCATCGCCATGATCGCCCCCGAGAACATGCGCGGTGCCTATAACGGGGCCGCCAGCATCCAATGGTTGATCGGTGGTGTGACCGCGCCGCTCATGGCCAGCCTGTTCCTCGACCAACGTGCGGGGCACATCGCCCTCATCCTCGTCGGGGCGGCGAGTTGTCTGTCGGGTCTCATCTATCGGCGTCTCGGAAGATACGTCAGCGCGGAAGAAGCCAAACAAAAGACCGCTTAGTTCATCAATCCACCTAAACAACTTGGTTTAGGTGGATTTTAGTTTCGTTTCAAATCTGTTAAAATTTGAACTTCACCTTTATTTTTCCTTTACAAACATAATGATTCTTCTTATGATAATACGGTCAAGGAGGGATCTTTCATGGAAAGGATCGATAAACAGAAAATTGTGGACAGTGTGCCACAAAAAGGATTTTTCGGACAGCCGAAAGGCTTGTTCACGTTGTTCTTCACTGAATTTTGGGAACGCTTCTCGTATTACGGGATGCGGGCCATCCTCGTCTTCTACATGTATTACGAGGTATCGGAAGGCGGTCTCGGTCTCGACCAGAACGTCGCCCTGTCAATCATGTCCGTGTACGGCGCGCTCGTCTACATGTCAGGAGTCATCGGGGGATGGCTCGCCGACCGCGTCTTCGGGACGTCCCGGGCCGTATTTTTCGGTGGTGTGCTCATCATGCTCGGTCATATCGTCTTGTCGATCCCGGGCAGCCTCATGTTCTTGTTCATCTCGATGGGTCTCATCGTCATCGGTACCGGTCTGTTGAAACCGAACGTGTCGAGTATCGTCGGTGACCTGTATCACGAGACGGACCGTCGCCGTGACGCCGGGTTCAGTATCTTCTACATGGGGATCAACCTCGGGGCCTTCATCTCGCCTTTGATCGTCGGCGGTGTCCAAAAGAGCTACGGCTTCCACTGGGGCTTCGCTCTCGCCGCGGTCGGGATGTTCATCGGTCTCGTCGTCTTCCTCCTCACGAAAAAAGGCAATCTTGGCCTCGCTGGGTCTTACGTGCCGAACCCGTTGACGGAGTCTGAAAAGAAGAATGCGATCAAGTACACGACATTGGCCGTCATCCTCATCGGAGGATTACTGGCCATCTTGATTCCACAAGGCTTGTTCACGATCAACACTTTCATCGGTCTCGTCGGTGTGTTCGGGATTGCCATCCCGACAATCTACTTCATCGTCATGTACCGGAGCCCGAAAACAACGGAAGTCGAGCGGTCACGCATTATCGCCTACATCCCGCTCTTCATCGCCTCGGTCATGTTCTGGGCGATTCAAGAACAGGGCGCGACGATTTTGGCAAGCTATGCCGATAAGCGGACCGATCTTGAATTTTTAGGGTTCACGCTGTCGCCGGCCTGGTTCCAATCACTGAATCCGTTGTTCATCATCATGCTCGCCCCTGTGTTCGCCTGGTTATGGGTGCGGCTCGGTGATCGTGAGCCGAGCATCCCGACGAAGTTCGCTTTCGGGATCTTGTTCGCCGGTTTGAGCTTCCTCGTGATCTTGCTGCCGGCCTACTTCGGTGGACCGGACACGCTCGTCAACCCGCTCTGGCTCGTCCTCAGTTACTTCATCATCGTCCTCGGTGAGCTCAGTCTGTCTCCGGTCGGTCTGTCGGCGACGACGAAACTCGCCCCGGCCGCCTTCTCGGCCCAGACGATGTCGCTTTGGTTCTTGTCGAACGCGGCAGCACAAGGGATCAACGCCCAGCTCGTCCGGTTCTACTCGCCAGAGAACGAGATGCTCTATTTCGGGATCATCGGCGGAGTGGCGATCGTGCTCAGTATAATTTTGTTCACAATGGCCCCGGTCATTAAAAAGTATATGCGCGGTATCCATTAAGTCAAAAAAACGCCATTCCTCGCGCGAGGAATGGCGTTTTTTATTTATCGGATTACTTACGGACTTGGATGAGCGACAAGTAACGGTCGATCATGTCGTGGTTGAAGTAGTCGTGGAAACGGTCTTGCTTCAATGCTTGGATCGACTCATGGAACGTCGCCGGGAGCGACGAGATGCCTTGGCTCTCGATCTGTTTCGCCGAGTACTCGAACAAGTCGTCCTCGTTCGGTGCCGACGGCTCGATCTTATGCTCGATCCCTTCAAGACCGGCGTAGATGAGCGCCGCAAGTGCCAAGTACGGGTTTGCGCTCGGGTCTGGGTTACGGACCTCGACGCGTGTCGCGCTGCCGCGTGAAGCTGGGATGCGGATCATCGAGCTACGGTTCGACGGGCTCCAACAGATGTTGACCGGTGCCTCGAACCCTGGGACGAGGCGCTCGTATGATTCTGGGAGCGGGTTCGTGAAGATGGCCGTCGCCCGGGCATGCTTCAAGATCCCTTCGATGAAGTGGCGGGCCGTGTGCGAGAGACCGTAGTCAGACTCCGGCTCTTCAAAGGCGTTATCGACCGGGTTGCCGTCTTTGTCGTTGTTCCAGACCGAGATGTTCAAGTGCATCCCTGATCCGTTGACGTCACGGAGCGGTTTTGGCAAGAACGATACTTTAGCCCCTTTTTCCTGTGCCGCGAGCTGGACGACTTCCTTGAAGAACTGGATGTTGTCCGCCGTGTGCAAGGCGGTGTCGTACTTGATGCCGATCTCGTGTTGGGCCGGTGCGACCTCGTGGTGGACCGCTTCGATGTTGAAGCCGACCTCGCTCAAGCGGTTGGCGATATGTTGACGTACTTCGTAGCCTTTATCTTCTGAACGTGTCGAGAAGTAACCGGCCTCGTCATAAAACTCGCCGTTTTCGTCAAAGATGAAGAATTCTGGTTCGGCCCCTACGAAGATGGAGTAACCGTCACGGGCAGCGCGCTCTAACGCGTCTTTCAACACGTTGCGCGGGTCGAACTCGTAACGTTCGCCGTCTGGTGTACAGACGTCACAGAAGAAAGCGAGGATGCTCTCGTCACCGTCTTGTTCGTAGCGTGGTCGATCTAAATCCGGTCTCAAGAATAGGTCTGAGTTTTTGATAGAAGAAAAACCGGCGATTGACGAGCCGTCGAACATCGTCTTCCCTTCAAAAACTTCCGGCAACAACTTTGCAGAAAGAGTCAACAGCTTCAAGTCTCCGATCACGTCAGAGAAATACATGTGGATTTGTGTAATCCCTTTCTCTTGGACCGTTTTTTCAATCTCTTCTTGCTTCTTCCTATTGCCGTCCTTATCAGTTCCGAATAGATTTGCCATGATTCTTAAAAACCTCACTTAATTTATTTGACAGGTCATCACTGTCATGACGTACCATACGTACGCTTCTCCTTAAGTCATAACCTACTTTTTAAAAAGTTAAACCCCTATTCTTTCGATTTTGGCGTCTCGGCATCGATGAGCATGCTCCTCGGGAAGGAAGAGCGTGGTCCTGCTCGCGCGTTTGTTTTACTCGCGGCGGATCGCGTAGACCGTTGATGCTGCTATAAAAATCTGAGTTCGAAGTGGCTCATTCTCGTGACGCTTGGTATGATGGGTAGAGACTGAACAGAGAGGAAGAACGCTGTGAATATATTTATGACCGGTGCGACCGGATTTTTAGGAGGGCGGCTCGCCCGCGAACTGATTGCCCGAGGACATCGACTTTGCGTCTTGGCCCGAACGCCACAGAAAGTGACGGCGATGTTTACGAAGAGTGAACTTCGTTCGATTGACGTGCTCGCCGGTGATTTGACGGCTCCGCTCCTTGGAGCGGACGAGGCGTTTATCCAATCAAACGTTGATCAATTCGATTTGGTGCTCCACATGGCGGCGCTCGTCAAATTCGACGAAGAATTGCGCGAGGAGCTGTTCGATACGAACTTGACGGGGACGAGACAGGCCCTCGCTTTAACGAAGGCGTTGCACTGCCCCCGCTTCTTCCATGTCAGCACGGCCTACACGCTCGGGGCTCGTGAAGCAGGCGATGAGACGCTATATGCGACGGACCAGCCGTTCCATAATCCGTATGAGGAGAGCAAGGCCCATGCCGAACGCGAAGTATGGGCGGCCCGACACGACCTCGCCGTCTCCATTTTCCGTCCGGCAATCATCGTCGGCGACTCGAAAACCGGGGAAGCCGACTCGAAGTTCACGATGTACGGTTACATGCGCGCCCTCGAGGTGTTCAAGCGCCGCCTCGAGCGTCGAGGTGCCCCGGCCGAACCGATCCGTCTGCTCGGCTCGGAGACCGGTACGTCTAACCTCGTCCCGGTCGATTACGTGGCCGACGTGTTGCTCGCCGCCATCGAGCACGCCCGCCCGAACACGATTTACAACGTGACGAACGATGCCCCGCCCCGGAACGAGACGATGCTCGAGTATATGAAGCAGGCACTCGCGTTCCCGCATCTCAAGATCACCGAGACTCAATCCTCAAAGCTCAGCAACGTTGAGCACACGTTCAACGAGATGGTGAAAGTGTTCAATCCTTATTTGAATCGTAATATCGTCTTCAACGATCAAAATACGAAGCAACTTTTGGCCGATGCCGGCTATAAGCCGCTTGATTTGGATGAACGGTCGCTCCGCCGGATCGTCGACGCCTACTACGATACGAAGTGACATCAAAAAACGGACCTGACAAATTTGTCAGGTCCGTTTTAAAATGATTACTCAACTCTTGTCGCAAACGAGAACGATTTTACCGTCCTGAATCTCACTTTCAAGTGATTCGACCATCTGCTTCGTCAGCCCGAGGCTCTCGAGCTGGTCAAGGCGGTCATCCGAGTTTTTCGTGAATTTTGACACGAGTGATTCCCACATGCCCTTCTCGGTGATGCGGTAAGGCTGCACACCCGCTTCGGCAGCGAGTCGAATCGTCAATTCTTCATCTTTGGCAAATAAGTAAATGCTCTCATTGACGCATCCGCCCGACACCATTCCGTTCACTTCATGGTCGACCGAAGTCATATCTGGCACAATTCTCGTTTCTAACATCTTTCATCCTCCTAAACGTTCGCTTTCTAAAATCGAATAATATACTATTCCCGAAAAGTGAGTCATAAAACCCGATTGGACGAATCGTTTTATTAACAAGAGGTCAATGTATCGTGCAAGACCAATACTCGATCTCGAAATGGTCGACAAGCGCTTGGATGCGCTGTCGCTCTCCGGCTTCGGTCTCCACCCCTTCCCGCCCGGCTTTTATCCGAAACTGTTCGGGTTGCGAACTGAGCTTCGAGACTTTGTAACCGGCCTGTTGCAACAGGCCCGAAACGATTTCAAGTTTCTCGCGCTCAGGCGATTTGAACGTATGCGACACTTTCATAACATTCTCCCTTCCCCTTTTTCTCTGACGTATTGTATCATATCAACCGGGAAGTACCGCCGTGCTATCAAGTTTTCATTGATGATATAATAAGAACAATGAGACAAGGAGTGATTGAGATGCCGAGACAGGATATGAACACAATCATGCTCGACTATATGAATGAGAAAGAGGACTATGAGGCGTTCGCCGCCAAGCTGAAGTCGCTGCTGAGCGAACTGTTGGACGATGCCGGGATCCAGTTCCACTCGATCGTCGCCCGAGCGAAAGAAGCCGAGAGCCTATATGCGAAACTGTCCCGCAAGCCGTACCAGTACCGGTCGCTGCGTGACGTCCAAGATTTGGCCGGGATCCGGATCGTCACTTATTTTCATGATGACGTCCGCGCCGTCGCCCATATTCTTGAAGAAGAGTTTCGAATCGACCGCGAGCAGTCGATCGACAAGTCGACGTTGCTCGACCCGAACGAGTTCGGATACCTGTCCGTCCATTACGTCGTCGGATTGAGCGACAAACGGCTCGCCCTCGGTGAATATCGCCGTTTTGAGGAGAAAGAGGCCGAGATCCAAGTCCGCTCGATTCTCCAGCACGCCTGGGCCGAGATCGAGCACGATTTAGGTTATAAGAACCCGAACGCGGTCCCACCAGAGATTAAGCGCAGCTTCAGCCGTGTCGCCGGACTGCTCGAGATCGCGGACTCGGAGTTCGTCAATATTCGCAAACAGTTGCGCACGTTCGAACAAGAGACGGTCGAACGGATCGTCGAGTCACCGGAGAAAGTCACGATCACCCGCGATAACTTGAACTACTATATCGCCAACGACGTCACCGTCGAGAAGCTTGATAACGCCATCTTCCAAAGCGACTGGCTACTCGAGACCGACTTGTCGACCATCGTCGAGCTGACGCGCATGTTCCATTATGCCGAGATCCGAACGTTCCAAGATTTGAGGGATACGCTCGATCGTTACTTCAATCGAGCCGTTCAATGTGCGACGCTACTGCCGTCCTCGTTGCTGCCGCGTCAAGGGATGGGTGTCGTCTATGCCGTTCTCGCCAAACTGCTCGCGGAAGGCGATGATCAACAGATCGAATTCTTCTTCCGTCGGTTTTATCCGGACTTGAAGCATTACGACGAAATCATTCAAGAATTGCGTATCCACGAAGAGCCATCATAACTTTACAGACTTCATGTTTTTGTTGTAGAATGTTTTTATGTACTGAAATATATGCAAATAATGATTTTTTATAGAAGGGACTTTCGAGGATGACAACACCTGTACACACGGCATCCCGTCGCCAGCTCGTCGCAGACGCTGAGCGTGGGATTCGCATGAACTACCGCGGAGTGAAAAAGAACCTCCGCTCGATGTTTTCGCAATACTTGACGCGTAACGAATTCTTCATCCTCCGATCGCTCTGTCAAAATAGTCCACAAATCGCCTCGGCTTTGTCGAATGAGTTTCAATTCTCGGCCTCGATGATCACGGCCCTTGCTGATGAGTTGACGAAAAAAGGCTTGATCTCGCGCGAACGCAGCGATCGCGACCGTCGTGTCGTCGAACTTCAAGCGACAGAGGAAGGCCGTGTCTTGTTCGAAACGCTCGAACACATGAAAATCGAGTACTTGATGGACGTGTTCGGCGATTTTTCAGACGAAGAATTGGTCCTTCTCTCGAAGTTGCTCGATCGCATGGACGCCTAAGGCGAACCAGACTTTATAGTGAATACGACTTAAAACAAGCAACAGGTCCCGAATCATCGGGACCTGTTGCTTGTTTTAGATATCAGATTCATTCACCTAGCTGCGCCTGATTGGCTGCCTGTTCACGCGCCCTCATCTTTTCATTCCATCTTCGGTGCTCTTCAAAAAACAAGTCTTGCTCATTATGGAGACGCATTTCTCTCATTTTCTTACTCAGTTCCCGTTTCTCTTTCACTGAGTCACGACCTAACACGAACTGCCAAGTCAAATATATGCCGATCGCAAGTAGGAAACTGCCGCTGCCAGTCCCAACTCTCTCGTAACTGAATAACCAAAAAACAATGAACAGTCCTACATTTGCGATGTGTTTTCTTTTTAGCACGCTCTGTTAAATCCCCCGTCAATTTATTCAATCAATTTTCCGACAGTTTATAATATATCAAAAAACTCGGGATGATTTTCATCCCGAGTTGAAAAATTGTGCTATTGCTTAACAATCGCCGTGACGACGATCCGGTCTCGATACCCATGTTCTGGGTCATAAGGACCCGCACACGTGATGAGTTGAAGACGAACCGATTGTGTCGCTGCGAAAATCGAGGCGAGCGGAACATCTTCGACCCGGTACCGTTCGACTGACACGACCTCATATTCGATCACTTGCTTGTTACGTTGGAGCGTCACCTGCTCTCCAAGTCGTATCTGATCAAGATTAGCGAAAATGGCCGGGCCTTGTAAATCGTCTAAATGTCCGGATAAGACGACGTTTCCTTTCGCTCCTGCTTTCGCCCCGTAACGATACCAGCCGACCTCGTCTGCTTCAGCCGGTGTGTCCATCCGATCGTATCGGTCTTTACCGACCGGTTGGATGACAGTATCGACGTCAATAGACGGAATTTTCAGTCGTTTCGGGACGAACGTCTCAGTGTGAAAGGACTGACGATCGATTTCAGTGGCGGCCAACACGAGCGGGTCTGCGAATCCGACAGTTGAAAGTTTCGCATCCATGTCCGGGGCGTCCGCTACTGGTGCTACGATGAGGAACGAGAACGTTCCGATCAAAAGTAGCTTAAGCGTCTTGTTTCTGACGACGAAAGACGTAGAAGCCAGCTGCTGCTGCGCCAAGTACTGCTGCTGCGAGCAACCAGTTCATTGAAGCTGTCTGAGCGAGACCACCTTGACCTGTCTCAGGAGCTCCTGCCATTTCTCCACCATCAGCTGCGAGGAGTACTTCGAAAGCAGGCTCCCCTTCAAGAAGTCCGATTGCGAATGCCGTATAGTTTTTACCGCCTTCGAGGGCGACGCCATCAAGTGCTTTTACGACGTCAGTCGCGCCAGCTGGGCGAACTTCAAGATCGTACGTTCCAGCATCGAGTGTACCATAGTCACTGACTGCTTTGAACTCGAGGTTTGAGAAGAGTGGGTCTCCACCTTTTGGAGCTACATCGACTGCAGGTGCGTCAGGTGCGAAGTGAGCGACGCGGACTTTCGATTTGCCTTCTTCAAAGTTGGCGTCATCTTCCATCGCTGCGATCTCGATGTTTGCAAGTTGACCGATCGCTGCCGCTGTGTAGAATTTACCAGCTTCGATTGAAAGGTCGGCTGCGACGACGACTGTCTCAGTGTCGCCTGCTGGTTTGATTTCGACGTTGTAGTCACCAGCCGGTAGTGTCAAGTAATCCGTAAGCGCTTTGAACTCCGCGCCTTCGACTGCGACTTCACCGTTGACATAGACGTCCACCGCAGGGGCGTCAGGCGAAGCGTGGAGCACACGGACCATCGCGTTCTCGTGTCCATCTGCACTGACTGGCAGGATGAACGCGAACGCTAGAGCGAGTGTACCAAGTAAAGACATCAATTTCTTCATGTGAAATTTCCTCCTTTTTTTCCTTGGGTTGACCGATCGACTGCATACGACAAGTTTGATGCGATGCTGCATAGTGTGCTACATCTGATTGCTATGTAGCTGGTGACATCTTAAACTTAAGACAACAGGACGACGGCGTAAAGATGACGGTGTGCTTTGAATATGCCGGTCGGCACATTTGGTTGTTACCGTTTTCTTTACATAGTCTTCCTTCCCGTTCCCATAAATTTAAAAACCCCGTAACGACCTGTTACGGGGTTGAATGTGCTCGAGCCCACTCGATATCGTTGACGAAGACCGCATCGACACCGAGCCGTTCGAACCGTTTCAGCTGTTCGATCGTCTTGACCGTGTACGGACGGACCTTAACACCGTTCTGTTGAATGAGCTTGATTTCGTCATCGGTCATCGTTCGGACACTTGGATGCACGCCTGTCGCCCCGAGCTCGTTCAAGTAGCCGGCCAGGTCGAACAGCGGTTGGGCGATGAGCGCGGCAGACTCGTACTCGGGTGCTAACCGCTTCAACCGGTAGAGCGTCTCATGATTGAAGGAAGAGAACAGGACGCGGTCGGCCGGGAACTGATGGGCTCGCAGCGTCTCGACGAGCCGGTCTTCGATCCCCTCGTACCGGTCGATGTCCGTCTTCACTTCAAGGTTGAGACAGGCGCTCGTTCCTTTTACCAAGTTTAACAGGTCGTCTAGTGTCGGAATACGCTCCTCGAGGTCGAATAAGACACCGGCGTTGTATCGTCCGAGCTCGGACAACGTCATCTCGGCAATACGGCCCGACCCGTCAGTCGTTCGGTCGATCGTCTCGTCGTGAATCAAGACGAGGCGACCGTCTTTCGTCAAATGGACGTCCGTTTCAATCCCGTCGGCATGGGCGGCGAGCGCTGCGCGAAACGCCGCCATCGTGTTCTCCGGGAACTGGTTCATCACCCCGCGGTGCGCGAATAGCTTCATCGGAAGACTCCTTACTCGGTGACGTATTTTTTCGTCAAATAGCGGACGAGCGGACCGACCGAGATATCGCCTCCGGTCACTTGCTTGATCAGCTCGTTCGGGGTGAGCGACTTACCGTGGCGATGGACGTTCGTCTCGAGCCACTGTTTGATCGGGCCGAACTCGCCTTCATGCACTAACGTCTCAAAGTCGGCCCGTTCCGATTTGAGCGTCTCGGTCAACTGCGCCGCATAAATCAATCCGAGCGCATAGCTTGGGAAGTAGCCGAACGACCCGCCGGCCCAATGGACGTCTTGCAATACGCCTTTCGCATCATTTGGAACCTCAACGCCTAAGTATTCTCGATATTTCTCGTTCCAAGCACTCGGCAGCTCTGCGACGGTCAAATCGCCTTGGATGAGTGCCTTCTCAAGCTCGTAGCGGATGATGATATGGAGGCTATACGTCAGTTCATCCGCCTCGATCCGGATGAGCGATGGCTTCGCCTCGTTCACGCCCGCGTAGAACGTATCGAAGTCGATATCTTGAAACGCCGGATGTCGTTCTTGTAGCCGTGGATAGACGCTACGTAAAAACGCCTCGCTGCGCCCGACGAAGTTTTCAAAGAAGAGCGACTGTGACTCATGGATACCCATCGATGCGCCTCCCCCGAGTCCGACCTCGTCAAGCGCCTCGTCGATCTGTTGCTCGTACGTCGCGTGGCCCGCCTCGTGCATCGTCCCGAACAGGGCGTTGCGGAAGTCCGACTCATCATACTTCGTCGTGATCCGCACGTCGCGGCGGTTGATCGTGATCTCGAACGGATGCACGGTCGCGTCGAGACGACCGCGGGACAAGTCATAATCGACGACCCGCATCCAATCGTGACAGATCTGTTCTTGCACCGCCGCCTCCATCGACCAGTCGAGTTCATGCTTGCTCGACTTCAACTGACGGATCAACGGGACGAGCTCGTCCCGTAACGTCTGGAACAATTCGTCGAGTTGTTCGACGGTCATACCCGGTTCGTAATCATAGAGCAACGCATCGTACGGATGCGTCTCATATCCGAAATAATCCGCGAACTTACGCTGGAACGCGACGATTTTTTCTAAATACGGGGCGAATGTGCCCCAATCGTTCTTGTCTTTCGCCTTTTCCCATGCCGTCTCGGCTTCAGAGACAAGTGTCACATAGGCCTGATACTCCGCCGGAGGGATTTTGGCGTTCCGTTCATATTGCGTCTTCGCCACGGCGACCGAGCGGACCTCGGTCGGTGTCAACTCTTCGGTCGCTGTCATCTCGGCGAGCAGTTCCGCGAACGAATCGCTCGTCTGACGTTTGAACGCCTCTGTCGACAAGTAACCGATCGTCTCGGCACGAAGCGGGGCCGACTGTTCCGGCATCTGTGTCCGCATGTCCCAATATAGTAGCGAGATCGCTTCATCGAACGCACGTAACTGTTTGAAATGTTCACGCCATTGCTTTGTAATTTCCATCTGATTCCCACCCCTATGACAGTTGTTTCCTTACCTCTCTACTTTAATCGATGTGACGAAAAATGCCTATTCTTTCGACACATCCGCTTTTTGCTCATAGTGGAGCGGCTTCGTCGCCGGACCTTCAAGGACGTTTCCTTGCGTGTCAAAGCGCGATCCATGGCATGGACAGTCCCAAGACCGCTCCGCGTTGTTCCAATTGACGCCGCAACCCATGTGCGTGCAACGGGTCGATACGAGATGACAGTTGTTGTCGAGATCCCGATAAGCGCCGACTTTCTTGCCATCGACGTGAACGATCCCACCTTCGTCGAGTTGGAGGTCGTCGAGCGAGCCCGGCTTCTCGAGCGTTCCTTTGACGAATTGGGTAGCCGTGTCTATATTCGTCTTCAAGAACTGACCGACATCCGCCGGTTTGAACTTCGAACGGAGCGGATCCAACAGTTCGGTAAACCGGTTCTCGTGACCGGTCAGTAGGTCGACGAGCAACAGCCCGGATGCGATCCCGTTCGTCATCCCCCATTTGGCGAATCCGGTAGCGACGAAGATGTCCGGTTCACGACTGAACATTTGACCGACGTAAGGAAGATGGTCCAACGTGATCAAGTCTTGGGACGACCAACGGAAACTTGATTTTTTAGCGCGGAACGCCTCATTCGCGAACTGCTCCAACCGGTCGTAGCGCGTCCGCGTCTCCGTCACGTGACCGCTCAGATGCCCCTCCCCTCCGACGAGGACGTACGAGCGATGGCCGTCATCGAACGTCCGGAACGAGCGACTCGGCGAATCGACGCTCAAATACATGCCGTCCGGCACGGGACCGTTCGTCTCGCAAGCGACGATGTAGGACCGTTCGACCTCAAATTTCGAGAAGTATAGTCCACGGATGTCGTTGAACGGATAATGCGTCGCGACCACGACTTGATCGGCTTGGACACGGCGCCCGGTCGATGTCGTGACGATGGGACGAGGGCTTTGGCTGATCTCCGTCGCCCGTGTTTTCTCATAAAGCTTCCCGCCCGCTTCGACAAAACGACTCGCCAGTTCGTTCAAATATTTCACCGGATGAATCTGGGCTTGGTCGCGGATGACGGCTGCTTGTTGTACCGGAAATGGAAAGACTGCGTTGACCTCGTTCGTCGCATCCCCACCATTCAACCCGATTTTTTGATACGCCTCGATCTCGGAGGCCAGCTGACTCGAGCTGTCGATCGTATAAAGATATGAATCTTTCACTTCGTAATCGATGTCAAACCCGGTTTCGACTTGACGTCTCAAATAGTCGAGCGCCTCATCGTTGAACTCATAGTAAAGACGTGCCATCTCTTCATTGAACGTCTGCATCAATTTCGAATAGATGGCGCCATGCTGGACGGAACATTTGGCCGTCGTGTGCCCCGTCGTGCCGCGGCCGACTTCCATCGCTTCGAGCAGGACGACCTGCTTGCCCCGGTTTTGAAGCTCATAGGCGGTGACGAGTCCGGCGATCCCCGCCCCGATGACGACGATGTCACAAGAAACGGAACTCTCGAGTCGTGGATACTGTAGGGTGCGATCGTGTTGTCGCCACAATGAATTCGTGAATGGATAGCGATGCATGATGATACCTCCTTTAGGAATGAACGTGTCTGCTTATGTGTATACCCATTCCCTTCTGTTTCATCACTCGATAAATATTGACCTGTTTCTCGATTTTGATGACGATTTCATTGCCCGACATCCATTATGGTAGAAAAGTAAACTATGAAGGAGCGATTGCAAAGTGAAACGTACCCGTAGACACCGTAGACACACCTATATAATGAGACGCTTGACTGTCGGCTTGATGCTCGTCGGAATGATCGCGATCATTCCGGCACTCATCGGCTTCAAGCAAGAAACGCCGATGAAACCTGGTCCGAAGGCGCCGGTGACAGTGACAGTGCCGGTCAAAAAAGGACCGACTTTCCCGAACATCCCGATGCAAGAATGGACCGAAAGTTCAACCTTGACCGTCGACCCGGAACAGATTCATGTCGGGGCGATGACGTTCGTTGATTTGACGGACGGTGTCGTCTTGTTGGACAAACACGGGGAGGAGCGTGTATACCCGGCCAGTACGACCAAGCTGATGACGGTATTGCTCGCCTATGAGAAAGCGGAGGTCTCCGGCGAAATGGACCGCCCCGTCGTCGAAGTGCACGCGACGACGCTCGACATCCCCTGGGACAGTCACATCGTCCATCTCGCCGTCGGCGACCGCCTGACCGTCCGGCAAGCGCTCTACGCGACACTGCTCGAATCGGGAAACGATGCCGCCAATAGCTTGGCGGAGTATGTGAGCGGCTCGACGGCAGAATTCGTTGAACTGATGAATGAACGGGCCCGCGTCCTAGGCTTGACTGGCACGAACTTCAAAAATGCCCACGGCTATTCGGACCCGGACCACTATACTACGGCACGCGACATGGCTAAAATCACTTACGCATTCGGGACGTATCCCGAACTCGTCAAAATCGCCGGAACATATGAGTACGAGGCGAAGTTCGAAGACAAAGATGGATTGATGAAGCGACGGTGGTGGTATCACCTCGGGTCGGCGATCAACAGCCGCAGCATCCACTACTCGGACCTCGTCAAGGCGACGAAGACCGGCTATACCGACGAATCGGGCTACACGATGGTGTTCTTAATGGAGCATCAAGGCAAGCAGTACGCGCTTGTGACGATGCAGGCGCGTTCCGGACAGACGTTCCCGACGATGCGGTTGGTCGAACAACTCGCATTCGGACGTCAGGCTGAATGAACGTTACATATGACGAAGACCTGAACTGATCGGTTCAGGTCTTTTTTTGTGGCGTGTTCGTCTTCAAAACAGCCGCTTATGTTACAGATAGATTACAGAGGCATTGCCTCAATATTTCTAATTGTCAGAATATTTAAACTTTTTGAATGAAAAATAGCCTGTTCATCCGTTGGTATAATGGGCTTTAGAGCCGTTTTTATGAAAAGATGACAGTTTGCAATCATTCTGAAGGTCCGTTAAGGTTAGTGACAAGTTCGTAAAATCAGTTGGTTTCGTCATCTTTATGGGAGACTTCCCACATTTCAAACCAAAACTGTTGAACAACATTGAAAGCGTACAGGAGGTAATCAAATGTTATGGCAAGAATGGGTATCCATCGCGCTTTACCTCGTGATGATGCTAACTATCGGTTACGTCGCTTATAAGCGAACGACCGACTCATCAGATTATATGTTAGGCGGCCGCAAAATGGGGCCGGGTGTTACCGCCATGTCAGCCGGAGCTTCGGATATGAGTGGTTGGATGTTAATGGGTCTTCCGGGGGCAATGTATGCCACAGGATTATCAGCGATTTGGTTAGCCGTTGGATTGGTCATCGGAGCTTACTTGAACTACTTGTTAGTCGCTCCCCGTCTACGTGTCTTCACGGAGATGGCAAATGACTCGATCACGATTCCTGACTTTTTAGAGAATCGGTTCCGAGATCACTCGAACTGGCTACGGATCCTATCAGCGTCCGTTATCATCATCTTCTTCACGTTCTATACGTCAGCTGGACTTGTGTCTGGCGGGAAGTTGTTCGAAAGCTCGTTCGGGATCAACTATCAGACCGGTGTCATCGCCACGATCAGCGTCGTCATTCTTTACACGCTCTTCGGTGGATTCACTGCTGTTAGTTGGACAGACTTTGCACAAGGAATTATCATGTTCATCGCACTCGTACTCGTACCGGTCGTCGCTTTGACAGACGTCGGTGGGATGTCGAACGCTGTCAACACAGCGACAGCGATCAACACTGACCTGTTCGACTTGTTTAAAGGGACGACAACGCTAGGGATCATCGGTCTCCTCGCTTGGGGACTCGGTTACTTTGGCCAACCGCACATCATCGTTCGCTTTATGGCGATCAGAGATGTGAAATCATTGAAAGCGGCACGTCGGATTGGTATGGGCTGGATGACCGTCTCGATCATCGGTGCGGTCATGACCGGCCTCGTCGGTATCGCCTACTTCCGTGGTCAAGGCAATCCGCTAGCTGACCCGGAGACGGTGTTCATCCGTTTCTCTGACGTCTTGTTCCATCCGTTCATCACCGGATTCTTGCTCGCAGCGATCCTCGCAGCCGTCATGTCGACTGTATCGTCGCAATTGCTCGTCACGTCGTCGGCGTTGACTGAAGACTTCTATCGTAAGTTCTTCAACAAAGATGCAAGCGATAAAACGATGGTACTCGCCGGTCGAATCGGCGTATTGACGGTCGGTATCGTGGCGACACTCATTTCGCTCAGCCCATCGAACACGATCTTGACGCTCGTCGGTTATGCTTGGGCCGGATTCGGCTCGGCCTTCGGTCCAACGATCCTCTTGTCGCTCTATTGGACGAAGATGACTCGCCAAGGCGCACTCGCCGGTATTCTCGTCGGTGCCATCACGGTCATCCTTTGGATCATCACGGGACTCTCGAGCGTCATCTATGAGATGGTGCCAGGCTTCTTCTTGAGTATGCTTGCCATCGTTCTCGTCAGCACGTTCACGAGCCAACGCGAACAAAAACGAATCAACCGTGAGTTCAGTGAAATGGAAACAGAACTTGCTGCCGCTAGAAAAGATTAAGTCATACAAAACGCTCGACCCAATTCACGGGTCGAGCGTTTTTTGTCGGTTGTACTTCTTTAGTACATCGTCCCCGCCATCACCCAAAGTTGGAGGAAGAACGTGGCGAGCACGAGTGCGAGCATGGCATTTCTCATCCATCGATTTCGGTTCCAATAATACGCCATTAAGACGAACGGATGAAGCGCGGTCAATTCGTACGGATTGAACCAAAACCAGGTGAGGATCAAGACAATCAGAAAGTAGAGCACCGATTTCTGTTTCGTGGCACGATACTCCCGCCACATGTCGTAAGCCCCTTTAAAAAAAGCGACGAACGTGACAACCCAAAATACGATAACAATTATATTATTCAATCACCTTACCACCTTCATGAAACGTTTTCGAAATAGAAGCCACCCCAGTAAATATGTCGATACGTGAACTCCTTGCCGCTCTCGGCCGTGATCACAATCTCATCTTCGGTCAAGACGAGCACGTGAACGGGGACCTCCCCTTCCCGTAGCATCGGGCTGAACAGCTGGAACTGCTTATTCAACCACTTCCGTTCCGTGAAGTCACGATAGTGGTGCAGTGCCAACGACGGGTGGACCAAGAACACTCCGACGATCAAAGCGATGGCACCAGGAGAAGCGGAGAGCTCGATCAGTAAAAACAGGACGAGCACGAGTGACAAGACCGCATAGCCGAATTCTAACAGCTCCATCAAGGAAGCCCGGCTGGCGACCACGTATTGGATGACACGAAACGTGACGTACAGCAGGAGGCTGACCATCAAGTATTGCGAAAATGGAGCGGTGCTCATTGAGATATCCAAATAAAAGAGTACCGGTAATAACATGACCCACTTCCATAATTGTAAGGCGAGGTAAAACAATGTTTGATCGATGAAACGACGATTGTGTACGAGCCGTTGCATATCCATGTTTCCCACCTCCGATTAAAAGATGTGTCTTAACGGTATCATTCCCTCAATCGTTGAATGATAACAAGCATTTGCAGGTCAATCGGAAATTTCTTTTTGTTCAATGAGCGTCGCGTTCAATAGCCCTCCGAGGAGGATGACGGAAGCCGCCAAATAAAACCAAACCAACAAGATAATAAACGCACCGAGCTGACCGTAAAACTGTTCGTAGTTGGCATATTGAGAATAGTAGCTGAAGACGTTGGATACTGTCAATATGCCGATAGTAGCGAGTGTTGCCCCGGCCCAACTGTCACGGAACGTCCCGCGATGGCTCGGCAGCCATTTGTAGACGAGCAGGAAGACACCAAACATGACGAGCGTCCCGACGACCCAGCGGAAGTAAAACCATATTTGCGCATATCCCGCGACGATGTCGTCGACAAAGATGATCCGTGTCGACAGTTCGCGCAGCGCGGTCTCGGCCACAGGGATGACCAATGAGAACGGCAGAACGAACATGAGTGCCAGCGTGACGGCGATGTCCTGGAGAGCCCCTCTTAAGAAAGACTTGTTCCGGATGAGGCGATACGCATCATTCAATGACCGGACGAGCGACTGGACCGCCATCGACGAAATCCATAGCGCCGGCAAAATGCTGAGCGACGCCAGACGCAGCCTCGAGTCGTCAAATATCGCCTCGATGTTCCCTTCTAGCAGTCGGTAGCTCGCTTCCGGCATGACGAGAGATAGCGCCGAGATGACGTCCCCGCTCGTGAACGGGAGCCATCCAACAATGCCGAGGACGAACAATAAGAACGGAAACGTCGACAAGATGAAATAATAAGCCAACATCGCGGCTTGGTCGAAAAAACGTTCGGCAAAAAAGCGCTTGAATAAAACTTTAAACGTCTGTATCATGCTGTCTACTCTTTTCTTAATTTATTTAATATAAATGCGGTATGTGAAATAAAAAATTGTTGCTTGAAAGGCAAGAATACGACAGTCGTTGCCTATTCTTGCCTCGTCCTTAACTGATGTGTTCTCGTTTCGATTCCCACGCCTCTAGATGTTCCTTGCCCGGCAGATCGACGTCATCGCGCGAGAACACCGGATCCCGTCCGGACCGTTTTTGGGCGACGTAATCGTCGAGCAACAACTTCGCAACTTTGCTGAGACGGAAGATGGCGTACATGTTGACGAGCGCCATCAATCCCATGAAGATGTCGGCAATCGACCAGACGAGTCCGGCCGAGCGGACCGAGCCGAACATGATCATCCCTAGCACGGCGATGCGATAGATGACGATATACACTTTCCGTTCCGAGATGAACTCGATGTTCGTCTCTCCGTAGTAATAGTTC
Source organism: Exiguobacterium sp. SH1S21 (assembly GCF_004337175.1). Lineage (NCBI taxonomy): Bacteria > Bacillati > Bacillota > Bacilli > Caryophanales > Exiguobacterium > Exiguobacterium sp. SH1S21. Next base: position 213,461 of record NZ_SJUY01000004.1, read on the forward strand.
GCTAAAATCGAGCTGAAGGCGAACAACAGGATGGCGATCGTCATGAGCGTCGTTGCGACCGGTCCTATCTCCGTCAGTAGCGCCTCTTGCGCGAGCTCGATGCCTTGGAAGTCTTCAGAACCGGGAACCCCGGAGATCAAGACGATCATCGCGGTCGCCGTACAGATGAACAGCGTATCGACGAAGACACTGAGCGATTGGATCAACCCTTGCTTCACCGGGTGGCTGACCTCGGCGGTCGCGGCGGCGTTCGGCGCCGACCCCATCCCCGCCTCGTTCGAGAACAAGCCGCGCCGTATGCCTTGAAGCACCATCGCTCCGACGGCCCCGCCTAACAATTCTTGGAATCCGAGCACACCTTCTGAGAAGATGGCCGAGAACACGGCCGGAACGACGTCGAGATTCGTCAGCACGACCCAGAGCGCTAGCAAGATATATCCACCCGCCATGATCGGGACGATGATCCCGGACAACGTCGAGATCGACCGGATCCCGCCGAAGATGACGATCCCCGTCGCAACGGCCAAGATAACACCAACCCAGACCGTATCGATGGCGAAGACGTTATTGACAGAAAGCGCGATCGTGTTCGCCTGCACGGAGTTAAAGGCAAAGCCAAACGCGAACGTGATGAGAATCGCAAAGACGATCCCGAGCCAACGTTGACCGAGCGCCCGCTCGATGTAATAGGCCGGTCCGCCGCGCCACGCCTTGCCGTCATGCACTTTGTACACTTGGGCGAGCGTGCTCTCGACGAAAGCCGAGGCCGAGCCGATCAAGGCGATGAGCCACATCCAAAACACGGCCCCAGGTCCCCCGAGCGCGATCGCGGTCGAGACGCCGGCGATATTCCCGGTACCGACCCGTGCCGCCGTCCCGATGGCGAACGCCTGGAACGAAGACACTTGCCCTTTCTCGTGTTTGATTCCTTTGACGAACAATAACTTGAACATTTCAGGCAACATTCTAAACTGCACGAATCCCATCCGGATCGTGAAGAAAATCCCACCGGCAATCAATACAAAAATAAGAACGTACGTCCATAACAGGTCGTTCGCTTGCATGACCAATTCGCGGACATCCACTGCGCATCCCCTCCTTTTATGGAGTTCTTACCCGGTCTAGCCCCGCCAAAAACGATTCCGTCACCGTGTTGCCGCGTCCAGTATTTGTTCACAAAGGGCATGGGTCGTCAAGCTGTCCTCGGCGCGAACACAACCGTTCGGCTCCCCGTTCAACAGTTTGAGAAACGCGTCGATCATCGTCGTAAAGCCGCGCCGTGTCAAATTCGACTCCCACGGGCTCAAGGCGCGCTCGAGCATGCCGTCGGGCATAAAGTCGTAGACGCGCTCGACGTCTCGAGAGACGCGTTTTAGACCCGGTGACATCACTTCCATCACTTCTTCGGTGCAGCCGTTGTCCCGGTTCATGATGCCGACCGCCTCGACGCCGCCGGCCGTGAAATTGATTTGGAGCTGCTTGAGCGTATCCCCTTCATAACGCGTCCGAACAGACAAGTCCTCGACCGGATTGAGACCGGTCAAGTAACGGAGCGTGTCGACGACGTGGACGAAGTCCTCGATGATGAACTCACGCAGCGTCGCCGGCTGATATGTACGATTCTTTTGGATCAAGACGAGGTTCGGGTTCTCGACTTCTTTGAGCGCCGCCGTCGCCGTCGCAAAACGACGGTTGAAGCCGGTGACGAGTTCGACCTCGTGCTCGTCTGCGAGCCGGACGAGACGTTCCGTCTCCTCGAGCGTGAACGTGACCGGTTTATCAATGAAGACGTGGACACCTTGACGAAGGGCATACTCGGCTTGTCCGGCATGCGCTGACGTCGTCGAATGGATCAACACCGCATCCATCTCACCGAGCGGGACGTCCTCAAGCGTTCTGAAGTGACCGCTGAATCGATATTGACGGACGAGTTGTTCCGCTTTCCCCTGATCCCGCGAGACAAGGTAAACGTCTACCCCGTCTAACCCGGCATAGACCGGTAAGTATGCTTTCTTGGCAACATCACCTAAACCAACAACGACTAATTTCATTTCAACATCACTCCTCTTTCGATTGACTGAACAAAACCCCAAAGCGTCGGCCCGGGGTCGATGGTTCATTTAATGGACCGCTAAAATTTCAAAACTCGTGATCGGCTTACGAATCGCATCCGATACGATTTGATAAAGATCAGCGAGTTGCTCGTTATCGTTCAAGTCCGGCGTTCGATCAAGCTCGACTTCACACGTTCGTGTCGTCTGCTCCTTGTCTTGAAACGCATATTCGATGGTGTACGACTGCATGGCACGTCTCCTCTCCACTATGTATACGTATGTATAACCTGTAACTGAACGATTGAAACGCTTCAAGCAGATCAAGTCAAATCGTTCAAGTTATATATATTCAGAAATCCTACAATTTCCAATCATAAGCCTTGTATAATCATTCAAAGATTCCTAGAATGAACAAGTGTGTACCAAGTGATTAAAGGAGTTTTTAAATGAAAGCACGATTTACTTATTTAGCCTTACCGCTGGCGATGTTTCTACTGGCCGGATGTAGCACCGAAGAAGTGTCATCCCCTATCGATGATACGACTGAAGTGACCGATTCGCAAGAGGAATCGTCCGATGTACCCGATTCAACAGAGGAATCTGTCGAAGTGGTCGATTCACAAGAAGAATCCGCTGTCGAGACGGAAGCGGAGGAACAACAACCGACTAGCGATCGCTTCTCTGGTTATGAACGTGTCGAAGTCGACGGTGGTGATTTGTCCGGACATCGCGAGGCGAATGTTGTCGTCGACGTCGGTTTCGGAGACCGTGAGTATTGGGCGTTCACGAACGATCATGGGCAACTCGTGAAAGTGACAGCTGACGAGATCATCCTACAAGATGATGAGAACGAGGATGTCACCTCGTCAGGACGCTACTACTGGGACGAGGCGAAAGTCCCAGGTGTCGAACATAGCAAGCTAGATGAAGGACATGTCATCGCCGATTCGCTCGGGGGCGTCTCTAACGCCTTCAATATCACCCCGCAAGACAGCACGCTCAATCGGCACGGGGACCAGGCTTATATGGAAAGTGTGATTCGTAGTGCGGGCGGGGCGACCGATTTCGAGGCCATCATCACGTATCCGGATACCGAGACGCAAATCCCGTCGAGCTATCAATACACATACACGTTGAAAGGCAATGTCATCGTCGACACGTTCGACAACGTGAACCCAGACGAGGTGAACGAAGCGCTCGGATTGACCGAAAGTGAACCAGAACCGGAGGCTGCTCCCGCTCCTGCTGCTGAGCCTGCTGGCGACGTATCAAGCGTCGATGCAAACGGGAACGGGCAAGTGACGATCCAGGAAGCGAAAGATGCGGGCTTCAGCATGCCGATCACGAGCGACCACTGGCTCTACCCGCACATGCGGGATAATGATGGGGATGGAATGGTCGGAGAATAACACGTAACCTCCCCGCGTGAGTCAACTTTTTTAACGCCGATTTAACAGTATATGTGACGACGCTCTTTCTAGTTAAAGGAAGAGCGTTTCTTTTTGTTGAACGATATTTGTATGTATCATTTTTTTGAAATTTGATATTGAACCACTGACATATTTCCCAAAGTAATATTATTTTGTCGAACGGTTTTCATTTGAAAATCACAGAATGGAATAATCTTACATGATACAATCAACAGGCAGTTATATAAAAATAATGCGTATAGGTTCGAATAACTTTGAAAAGTTCATGTCTCCACTCGAGTTCAAACTCGATAGCGTTCACAATGGGGCATGAGAGGTAAGAAATTGTGACCTCGTATACTATTTTAATTTATCTTAGAGGAGATGGAATGAATGGGTTGGTGGCAAGATATCATGAACGCTCGACAGAACCGAGAGGAAGTCGAGCGTTTGACGAAAGAGATTGAACGGATTGAATTGACAAAGGAAGAGGTCCGATACATCGATCTCAAGAAAGAGATTGAAAACATCGAGAAGCATAACGAGGCTAAACAAGAGCAACTGCGCGCCGAACTGGATAAGTTCAAGAAAGGCATCGATAAAGAGCGCTCTTCCATCGAAAAAGAAGTTGAGGCACTCAAAAGGACACGTGACCAGCTCGGACTAAGCATCAACGAGTATGAAGGCCGCTTGTCTGCACTCGAACATGGTCTATACTCACCTCCTCGTTATCTCACAGACGAAGATACGTCTGAGATACTGAAGACAAAACTCGATGCGGCACGAGCGAAGCAGAAAGCGTTGATAAAAGACAAACGTGCTACCACACACCCTGGCGCCTACACTGTAGATGGTGACAAAAAGAAAGGGAAAGAGTTTGTCAACGATACAATCAAGTTATTGCTCCGTGCATTCAACAATGAGTGTGATGTCATCATAGCCGGCGTAAAGCACACTAACCATGACCGCTCAATCGACAAAATTGTGAAAAGCTTTAAGCAACTCAATTCGTTGACAGATATGCAGTCGGTTTTCATGACAGACACTTATCTCAAGTTGAAACTTGAAGAGCTACAAATCATGCACCGATATCGTGTGAAGAAGCAAGAGGAGAAAGAAGAACAACAAGTCATTAAAGAACAGATGCGTGAAGAGGCTCGAGTCTTGAAGGAAATCGAAGAGGCGCGTAAGAAAGTCGAGAAAGAAGAAACCCACTTCAAGGCCGCCCTCCTCGCAGCACGTAACAAAATTAAGAACGCGAACGAAGAGGAACGCACAGCACTCGAGGAGAAGATAGCCGAGCTAGAGGCCAAGCTGAAAGAAGTCGAGGAGATTAAAGGAGACATCGAGAACCGCGAGCGCAATACGCGAGCCGGTTACGTCTATGTCATCTCGAACATCGGATCTTTCGGGGAGCATGTCTACAAGATCGGAATGACGCGACGTCTGGAGCCGCTCGACCGTATCCGTGAGCTCGGTAGCGCCTCGGTTCCATTCACCTTCGACATCCATGCCATGATTTTCTCGGAGGATGCTCCAAATCTCGAGAACAAACTCCACAAACGGTTCGCCGACCGGCGCGTGAACCAAGTGAACTTCCGGAAGGAGTTCTTCAAGGTCAACATCGATGAGGTCGCCAACGTCATCAAGCAGGAATTCGATCAGACGCTTGAAATCACTATGCTCGCGCAGGCTGAAGAGTATAATCGAACGCTACAGATTTTGTCCGAAAGCGAAGCTGCAGCCTCTCACTAAAAGTAACGGAGACGGTATAAGTATTGGCCGGATGGGCTCAGGCGGCGAAGAACATATTCAGAGCTGCTTCTTCGCCCGTCTAGGCCTCAGAAAAAGACAAACGGTCGCCAGATGGCGACCGTTTGCGTTGCTCGTCCGCTGGCGCCCCGACTCCTGCAGGAAAGCAATCCAACGGAGACCCAGCAGCGACGCGAGTCGCGATGCGGCTCCGGGATTGCCTGCGGAAAGCGTGGGCGCCGGAAGGACGAGCGATATCAATCATGTTGGTCAACAAGCTAAAAACCGCTCTAGAGAGCGGTTTTCGTGTTTCTATAACAGAAAATAAAAATTGTGCAATTCATGTGCAATGACGACTTACTTACCTTCTGAAGTCGGCTCGACAGCACGTCTCGGCGGACGTTTGCCGAAGAACTGGTAGTACTGCGTCTCGATATTCCCGTTATACAGCTTGCGGCGCTTCGTCGCCGGGCGGCCGTAGGCTTTCTCGAAGTCTTCGTAACTCGTCAACATATAGACGCTATAGCCCGGATATTTGGCATATTGTTGCCCGATCCGCTCGTACAGTTCAATGATCTCGTCTTCCGTCTGCAACCGCTCACCGTAAGGCGGGTTACCGATGATGATTCCGTAATCCTCGGTCGGCTTGAGCGCCGCCGCATCGGTGTGGACGAACGTGATCGCGTCACGGACGTCGGCGAGGTCGGCGTTGTCTTTGGCGAGTTTGACCATGCGCGGGTCGAGGTCGATGCCGTAAATCTTGAGCGGCTTGTCCCACTCGGCTTTTTCGTTCGCTTCATTGATTGCCTCGTACCAAGCTTTCTTCGGTACACATGGCCAATCTTGCGAACAGAATTCACGGTTTAATCCCGGTGCGATATTGCGACCGATGAGCGCGGCCTCGATCGCGAGCGTCCCAGAGCCTGTGAACACGTCATAGAACGGCATGTCCGGCTTCCAGTTCGTCAGCTTGATCATCGCTGCGGCCATCGTTTCTTTGAGCGGTGCCTGCGAATGCAACTCGCGGTAGCCGCGACGGTGAAGCGCGTCACCCGACGTGTCGATCGTGATTGTCGCCACGTCTTTCAGGAGCGCGACTTCAATTGGATAGACTGCACCCGTCTTCGGAAGCCATTCATCCGGTTTGTTGTAGCCGCGTTGCATCGCATCGACGATCGCTTTCTCGGTGATTTTTTGGCAGTCGCGGATCGAGAACAGTTGCGACTTGACCGAACGTCCGTCGACGGTGAAACGGGCGTCCCACGGCATTAGCTCCGTCCAAGGCAAGTCGACGACACCGTCGAATAGTTCCGTGAACGTCGTCGCCTTGAACTCGGCGACGACAAGTTTGACGCGGTCCGCCGTTCTGAGCCAAATGTTCAAACGGGGAATATCCTCCATCTCGGCGTCGATGTAGACGCGTCCATTCTCGATTTCACACGTGTAACCGAGGTCACGTACTTCTTTAGCGACGAGCGCCTCGATGCCCATCGCTGCAGTTGCGATCAGTTTTCGTTTTGCCATATGATCCCTACTTTCCTAATTCGTAATTGTTAAGCGTAAAATGGTCAAGTAAAAAGGAGCTCAAGTAAGATTGCTTGAACTCCTTGTCAATGTAAGTTGAGACTATGCTGCCCTGTAAGCCATGTTCTGTACTCCGGTGCTCATAGCGGTTTCCCTGGCACGATGGAGTGACAATCATCTATCTGCGCCGCTTGGCGCCTTCCGTCCCGTTCGATTCCAGTCAGGAAGTTCCCCTACCATAGTTTGGGTTTCTCGCTCGTGGGGTTTACCTCGTTCCACTCTGAACGTTTCCGAACAGACTCCGTCACTGTGGCACTTTCAAGAAGCTTGCACCGTATCCGAGGACTTAGGTGCTTCTTCTGCCGTCAACTTGCGTTGCCTACACTTATCTTTTCGTGTAGCACGATCACTACAGCCATCACAGGCTGTGCGAGCATGGACTTTCCTCAAGACTTGCGTCCCGCGATTGTCCAGACTTCATAGTCACTTAATCATTGTAGCGGATATTGCCAAAGATGACAACTAAGAAACCGAACTTGATTTTCATTGGCGTCAGCGCTAAAATAAGGCGTGTTCCATTGAACAAGGAGGGATTTTGATGCGTCAAGATGCAAAAAAAGGTTGGATCCAACGGCTGACCTATGTGATCGAGATCGATGACATTAAAGCGCTCCACCCGAACAACGGCGTATTCGCCTTCTACCGTAAAAATCGACTCGTCCGAGGATTTGAGCCGTTTGACATTAAAGGACCGAATGAATTGTCTAAACGCGCTTATCACTTCGATCACCATAACTTGGCCCATTTACAGGAACGTTTTCCTGAATCGATTCCTTTATTCGACGCGTCGAAACAGACGCGACGCGTTTGGAGCGACGCCGTTCGCGTCGGTCTATGTGAAATCATCATCGACGGGAAGCTAAGTTTTGAACACATCGACGACAACGGCAACGTCTTAGAAGCGAATATCCGCTGGAGCGGTGAAGCCATCACGATCGACCAATAATGGATTGAATGAAAAACGCCCGCATCTCTCGACTCGTCTGTCTGAGATGCGGGCACTTTTTATATCTCTTCAGTCGTGTCCGTCGTTTCTTCGACGACAGGTAATGCCGGGGCATACTTCGTCGAGACGACTTTTTCGGAGATGTCGGTCGGTTTCAAGAGGACCGTAAGGCCTTCAGCGGTACTTTTACGAACCGGAAACGTTCCCGGTATATGCAGTGCCTCATAGACGACTTGATTGTCTTTATCGAGCACGGTGACGGTCCCTTTGCGCGTCGTCGTCAGTTCGAACGTCTGCGCATCGGCCACTTTGATCGCCACGGACGGTTTGACCGGGTTCACGTACGTGAACGAACGACTAGCTGAACGTTTAAATTTCCCGTCCGTCACGACCGCGGTCAGACGGTACTGCCCGCTCGGGAGCCAGTCCCCACCGGCGAACATGGTAAAAGCCGGATTGTTTGCGGTCAACGTCTTCACTTTGCGCGTTCCCTGATAGAGGTAATAAGACGTCTTCAAGTTCGGTTTGTTTGAAAGAGCCAGCTTCGCCTCCGTCACATAACGGTTCCGTAGCGTCGCTGGTGACGTGATTGTGACCGGACGCGGCGTCGCGTCAAGCAACCGCTTCGTGTTCAGTTCGGTGTACGTCTTCCCGCTGACGCGAGGCATTTTTTGAAGCAGTCCCTCGATTTCAGCCGGTGTCAAATACGGATTGACCGACTTGACGAGCGCAAGCCCAGACGAGACCATCGGCGCCGCCATCGATGTCCCATCCATGTAGATAAAACTGTTCTTGACGCCGAGCGATAAAATGTTCACGCCCGGTGCGACGATTTTCACTTGGCTATCCATGTTGCTGAACGAGGCGACACGGCGATTCACATCGACCGCTCCGACGGCGATGACTTCTTTCATATTGGCGGGAAAAGAAGTCTTCGCGCCGTCATTTCCTGACGAGGCGACGATGACAACACCTTTCGCTCGGGCCCGACGGATCGAGTCGGCGAGCACTTTATCGTAATCCTGTCCCCCGAGTGACAAATTGATGATGTTCGCACCTTTGGTAACGGCCGTGTCGACGGCTCTGGCGACCGTCCACGAATCCGTGAACTCTGAGTTCTTTCCGTAGAAGACGTTATAGAAATGATAGCGGACGTTCGGTGCGAGACCGGCCATCCCAAATTTATTGTGCAGTCCCGACATGATTCCGGCCGTATGCGTACCGTGATAGTCGACACTGTATGGCCCTTTAATCGAATTGACGACTCGTGGTACGTTATAGAGCTCTTTATGGCTCCGGTCTGCAGATGAATCGATCAAGGCGACGACAATGTCTGACGCCCCACGGGTCGTGTTCCACGCTAAATCGGTACCGGTCTGCTTGATGTAATATTGGTTCCCGACCCGCGGCTCTGTCACAACGTACCCATGCTTCTCTAACAACACCGGCTTAGACGCCCCGGCAGTCGAAGGCACGAGTAACGTCAAAGCCGTCAGTAGAAGAATTTTTTTCATCGCCTTACGCTCCATTCCAAACTTCCTAAGATTTACCCATTATCTCAAATTTCACGACGGATTTCCCTTTTTTCTTAAAAAAAGGTTGTGACATTTTTCTGACGGTTTACCAGTAGTCCGGCTCATCAGGATGTTCCATCTCAAAATCGATAATTTTACCGATCGTCAAGTACGTATAATACCGTGCCAACTCCGTCCGGTAAGGATCCGGTGTAAAACCTTCTAAATCTTCACCGAGCGGCGAACCGTCAATCGTTTCGAACTGTTGACAGAAGAATGACTCCGTCTCTTTATTCCAGACGATATTGTCACCGATATAGCCACTTCCAAAGCGGATATAGTCAATGATCGAAGGGACGATCACTTCAGCCGGGAGCCGTTCACTCATCCGTCCGACCAATTCATAGCGATCCCGGTCCGCATAATCAGCTTGTTCAAGCGACGTACATTTCAACACTTCTTTATTAATCTCGATCAACACGACATAATCCCCAGACTCAATCGACAGCTTCATCTCTTCACCTCATCTCAATCTCCACTGATCCGTCTATGTTAACAACTATTCGGAATAAAATGCCGAAATCCTGTATACCTGTACAAATTTTCCAACGGCTCGATTCGCACAACATGATGAAATCTGTTTTTGTTATACTAAGGATATGAATCAAGAGAGGAAGTGCACTATGGCCAAACGCCCTTTGACCCCTCGTGAAAGCGAATTGATCGCGACCGCCCTGTTTGTCGTCGGTAGCGTCCCTTACGCCGGACATATCGACCGGCTCGAATCGCTGACACTTCGCGACATCGCAGACGACTACTTGTCCGGAAAACGTCCTGCCACGGACGCCGTCGAGGCGCTCGACCAGTACATTTTCGTACGCCGCCATCGCTTTAAAAATGTTACGCCTCATAACCTATGGACGCTCGACGACCGGACCGAGCAGGAAGCGCTCCGTTATATCGTCAGACGTCCGGAATTGAAGAAAGGTGAGACGTTAAACAAGCAAAACTCGCCGTTCACGATCGGACAAGATGTCGAATTCAAAGTCGACAAACAACTCGACCGCGGGCAATTCCGCATCTATATCGGGAAATTGAACGGGTACACGATTAAAGCCCAGTCGAAAGAAAAAGACAAGCTTAAATCCGTCAAAGGCTGGATCACCCATCTCGACCGCAAAGACCGGCTCGTTTTCGTCAATATTTCCGAGTTCGGGCGCGAACCGATTGACGCCGACATGTTGGTCCAGTTCGAGGCGATGAGCGCGGGACTGCTCGGCTGGTTCGATACGGCTACCCTGCCGACCGAAGACGAAGCGAAGACGGCCAAACAAATGATCGCCACGCTACAACGACGCGACCAGCCGTATTGGTTCACACTGACCCAAGCGTTGAACCATCCTCGACCTGAACATGTGAAACGCTGGAATACGGTCGTCAACTTGCTCGTCAAAGCAAGCGCCGGTGACGCGGCCGCCGTCGAGACGCTTGAAGTCAAAGAAGACAAATACTTTAAAGACGCTTTTTTACGGGCGCTGCGATCACTTCACGCCGAGTTGACGAAACCGACGTGACCGTGTCTTGACAGGTGGCTTCGGATTACCCGAGGCCACCTGTTTTCACCGTGGTCGCCATATGGAAAGGAAGAGGGATATGCACGTATTGATCGTAGAAGACGACCCGGCCATCTTACGCCTCATTGAAGGGACGCTGCGACAGGCCGGACATCATGTGTCGGTCGCCATGGACGGACACGTGGCCGAGCAATTGTTTATATCGAACCCGGCCGACGCCGCCGTCATCGACATCATGTTACCCGGGACGGACGGGCGACAGTTATGTCATCGCTTGAAAGAGCTCGTGGACATCCCCATCATCTTGCTGACGGCGCTCGGGGAATGGGAAGACAAACGGAGCGGGTTTGAGCATGGCGCCGATGACTACATGACAAAACCGTTCATCCCGGAAGAACTGTTATTCCGGCTTCAAGCCGTGGCCAAACGGTATGAAAAAGTCGCCGCCTCATTGATCAAGGTCGGGCCGCTCACGTTAAATCTCCGGGAATATCGCCTCACCTTCAATCAAGAGACGATTCACCTGCCAAAACGCGAATTTGAGCTGTTGTATCAGCTCGCTGCCTTTCCGGGACGCGTGTTCAGTCGCGACGAGCTGATCGAGAACGTGTGGGGGTTAGAGTTTGACGGTGACGACCGGACGATCGACGTCCACATCAAACGGCTCCGTAGCCGCCTACCTGATGAGACGGTCATGATCCGAACCGTCCGGGGCATCGGCTACACGCTCGAGGTGAGGCCATGAGATCGCTCTATTCGCGAATCGTCGTGACCGTGTTCATGATTTTACTCTTGTCGGGTGCCATCGCCCTGTTCGTCAGTAACGTCGCCTATTACACGTGGTGGCAGCCATCGTATAGCGCGAAGACTGAACAGATGGCAAGTTCCGCGCGCGGCTACTTTGACAATCATACCGATCAGGACGAGACCGCATTTTATTCGTTGCTCGCTCAAAGCGGCTACCAACTGTTCGTCGTCAAACCTGACGATCGCATCATGCGTTACGGTGGAACGTTCCGAGACGAGACGATCGATGACGAAACGATCGATGCGGTCCGCTCGGGCATCGCCTATGAAGGGATGCGCGATTACCCGTTCCACTTGTTTTTGCTCGGTCTGTTCGATAACGAGGTCATCAATACGTACGGCTTCAACGTCGCAGGGGCTGACGGGGATGATGCCGTCTTCCTACGTCCGGACTTGAGTGCCCAAATTCGTGAGCTTCATCTGTTCGTCGGACTATTTTTCGCCGTTCTGACCGCTTCGGCTTTCATCTTGATCGCCTTGGCGACCACGCTGCTCGTCCGGCCGCTTAAGATCCTCACGGCTGCGACGAGCTCTGTCGCCTCCGGAGAGCGCCCGAGCTCGCTCCCGCTCAATCGTCATGATGAGATCGGTACGCTCGCACGTCGTTTCGCCCTCATGGTCGATTCACTCGAAAAGTCAGAAGGTGAACGGCGACGGTTTGTCTCGAACGTATCGCACGAATTCCAATCACCGCTCACTTCGCTCACAGGTTACGCGAGTATTCTGGCCGATCAGTCCACAGGCGAGGCGAAAGAATATGCGACGATCATCCGGAATGAGACGGAACGTCTGTCAGGGTTGACCAAACAGCTATTGATGCTCGCCCGTCTAGATGAGGCCAACGTGTCTCTCCAGACCGAGGTCGCGATTAGCCGCTCCATCGAAGACGTGATTCGCATGCACGCGTTCGAACTCGATCAAAAAGGAGTCGCCGTCACGACAGATCTCGATGCGTCGCTCGTCGTCACGGGCGACCCCGTCTTGTTGTCGCAAGTTTGGTCCAACTTGTTGTCCAATGCGATTCATGCCTCACATGAGGGCGGGATGATCACGATCCGGGCCTACGAGGAGACACGTCCGACCGTCTCGATCCAAGACGAAGGTGTCGGCATGGACGATGCGACAAAGGCTCGCTTGTTCGAACGCTTCTATAAAGCCGATCTGTCACGGACGAGTCGCGGCACCGGACTCGGGCTCGCAATCGCGAATGACATCGTCCGCTTGCACGGCGGGGAGCTCCTCGTCACTTCAGAGCTCGGGCGTGGCAGCGTCTTTATCGTTCGCTTCTAGGTTTGTTCATATTCCGTTCATGTTCGTCAGCTATGCTTCCTTCATCGACATGAAGGAGGTTTTTTTATGGAGTTAGGACTGAAAGAAATGTGGCGTCAAAAACGGAGGTTCTCGCTCATTTTTGTGATCACGCTGCTCATCGTCTTGTTGACGACGCTGATCACCGGACTCGCCGATGGGCTCGCTTATGATAACGGTGCGACCGTACGTGAACTTGATACAGACACGTTTCACTTGTCCGCTGACGCGGAAGGTCAATTGACGCGATCGTTTATCGAACAAGCGCCAACGGACGGTTTGACACCCCTTGCAGTCAAACCGCTCACGTTCGTGAACGAGACGAAAGTCGATGCGACCGTTTTCGCCTTGCCGGCCGATTCGTCGATTGGACCGTCACTCGACCTCGCCGTCGGGGAAGTGCTCGTCGACCCGAGTTTTCTTGAGACATTTGTCGTTGGAGATACGGTCGAAGATTTCACGAGTGGGTATCGCTTCACCATCGCCGGCGTGACGGATGGACGGTTCAGCCACGCCCCGGTCGTCTGGACGACGATGGAGACATGGGCCGCCTATCAACAGGCGGCAGGTGGTCCGACTTACGTGTCTGCTTTACTTGGAGAAGGCGACACGGCCCTCTCCGCGTACACGAAACAAGAAATCATCGAGTCCGTACCTGGCTATTCGGCCGAACAAGGCACGTTCGATATGATGCGCGGTTTTCTATTAGTAATCGGCGCATTCATCTTGACAGCATTCTTCTATATGGTAACGCTACAAAAGTTGCCAGAGCTCGGGATTTTAAAAGCAATCGGCATTCGGACACGTTTGATCGGCACAGCGCTCGTCAGCCAAGTGTTCGTCACCGTCGTCTTCGCGAGCGGCGTCGCGTCACTGATCACATGGCTGTCGACACGTATCGTCCCAGAAGCGATTCCATTTCAATTTGAGCTTGCGAACGTGATGCTCTTTAGCGCACTCTTCGTCCTCATCTCGCTCCTTGGGACGATCTTGCCACTACAAACACTACGCCGGCTCGACGCAGCTGACGCCTTAGGAGGTCGAATGACATGAAACTGACTGGCATTCATCACGCATATGAACAACCGATTTTGTCTGGGATCGACTTGACCGTCTCTCCTGGTGAGTGCATCGGGATCGTCGGACCGAGCGGTAGCGGGAAGAGTACGCTCCTGCAAATTCTCGGGTTATTGAAACAGCCGGATGCCGGGGCACTCTATCTCGATACGGTCGATGTATTTACACTCGACGAAGAAGCGAGACGGAAATTACGCCTCAATGAGATCGGGTTCGTCTTTCAAGACGCCCACCTCGTCCCATATTTGACGGTCATTGAACAACTTGCACTCATTCAGGCGGAAAGTGACACAGACGGCGACGCGAAACAGCTGTTGACAGATTTCGGACTCGGCCATCGATTGAACGAGTTGCCGAATCGTCTCTCAGGCGGCGAACGGCAACGGGTCGCTGTGGCACGCGCACTCATCAATGACCCAAAGCTCTTGTTGGCTGATGAACCGACAGCAAGTCTCGATTATACGAATGGCCGCCTCGTTATGGAACGTCTCGCCGCAGCGGCGCATGAACGGAACAAACGAGTGATCGTCATCACCCACGATGAGCGCATGCTTGATGTGTGCGACCGGGTGCTCCGTCTACGAGACGGTCAGCTCGAAACGCTGTAACATTGGGCCACATGCTTGAACAATACCGGCTTAATCAGAGGTGCGGAAGAACTTTAAATGGTTGTGAAAAGAGGAGCGTCGATCCATAAAGGATGACGCTCCTCTTCTTTTAATATATATGCCGTAGTGTTAACGTTTTCATCAACCAACCCGATGCCTTTCCGGATGACGGATGAGGTCGAGATGATAGGACAACCAGGCGCTGAACGTGATGTGAACGGATAACGTACGCATCACATCGATGTCAATCTGTTGAATCTTCAGGAGCCTCTCTTCGATATGGTGTGAGACGAGGCAGACGTCGGATAGCGCCAGGAGCGCCCGCATCGCCTCATCCGGCTTGACACCCGCGGTTACCGCGAGCGTATGTAGCGATAGATGAATACTGCGAGTTGTCCCGGTCAAGTAACATTCGATCAACGCATCGAGTACAGGCGACAAATGAGTGGTCTCGTGCGTCCCCCGGTGATAGATGCTGATCCCCTCTTCGGTCACGTAATCCGTCCGCCCCATTAAACAAGCTTGAATCATCCGATACATCGCTTCACGCGTCACGTGCATCCGCCTCCTTCGTTTCTGCCGTTTCAGCATAATGTCAAACGAATCACGGGGCAAATACCCTTGTTCACACTTCTATAGACAATTCGGTCACATATGCTCGGACATTAGTAACTCGAACGTGAACGAAACGATTCGTTTCGGGTACAATAATGAAGAAGGGAGCGGTTTTATATGCAGAAAAAATGGAAGTACGGTCTCGCGACTTTGTTCACCGGCTATTACGCCGTCAGTTATTACGCGTTCAAGCGGATGACTCGTGGAAAACGTAAGACGCCCGAGATGCTCTTAGCACCCTATACGAAAGAAGATCAATCCTTTTATCACGACGTGCCGTTCGAGCACGTCTCCCTCCGTTCCCGTGACGGCTACCGTCTGTATGGCCGGGTCTATCGGAACAACAATCATAAAAAGTGGATTGTTTTCGTCCACGGTTATACGGCCTCCCACAGCTTTATGGCACCGCACTTGGCGATGTTCCACCGGCTCGGCTATAACTTGCTTGCGGTCGACTTGCGCTCACACGGAGAGTCGGAAGGGGTGTACGCCTCGTACGGATACCACGAGAAACATGACATCGTCGACTGGGTCGAGTGGTTACGCGACCATGAGACGGTCGATCAAGTCGGGCTCCACGGCGTATCGATGGGCGCCGCGACGATTCTTCAGGCCGGCCCGCTCACTGATGTGGATTTTTTGATCGCCGAGTGCCCGTTCGATGACATGAGGCAACTCATGCGTCACCAATTGAACGTGCTTCATCGCTTACCGGGTGACTTGTTGTTGCCAGGCATCAATTACTTCTTGTGGAGTCGGGCCCGGTTCACGATGCGGCAAGTCCGACCGAAAGTAGCGCTCGCATCAATCACTGCACCGGTGCTGTTCATCCATGGCACGAAAGACGACTTTGTCCCGACCTGGATGTCCGTCGAGATGAACGCACTCAACCGCCAGAACGCGCTCGCACTCATTCACGGCGCCGAGCATACGAATTGTATCTTAAAAGACCAACCTGCCTACGAGAACGCTGTCAGTCAGTTTTTGCGTCGGTGACGTGAATCGGCCCGGCGATCAAGTCGAGCAACGTATGGATGATGATCAACGGCCACAATATTCCCATCGCCAAATATAAATAACCGAACAGGAAACCGACAAGGCCCGTCGTGACAACCCCTTTCGGACCCTGGTACGCATGGGCCAGACCGAACAGCCCGCCCCCGATGATGGCGAGCGTCGCGTCCGGGACGTCCGTGTATAAAGAAATCGTATACAAGAGGACGCCACGGAATATGAACTCTTCGGTCGCCCCGGCCGTGAACGATACTGCGCCCCACGCCCTCGCTTCGTCGGTCGTGCGCGGAAGGAGCAACCGTTCAATCTCAAGCCCGTAAAACGGCCGAAGCTTTGTCCGTAACGCGGCCGACGTCTTGACGAGTAAATAGAACGCGATGAGACCTGAGATGACTATGGTCGAAAAGAAGAAATACTGCCAGGCGCGCCCGTCCCCATCCGGCGGCGCGAACCCGAGACCGACTGCTTCCGGCGGGACTTGGAACAAGAAGACGAGCGCTAGTAAGAGCAGGCTCAGCCCCCATGCCGACTTGATCGTCTCTTCATAGACACGGGTTCTCCCGAGCGCCTCGATCATCGGCTTCACGAGCCGGGCGTTGAATAGTTGTACGATCAATAAATACGCAAGAATAATCGTAAAGACGACCTGTTCAAGCATCTATATCCTCTCCTGTCCTTCCTGTTAGCTATATGCTACACTATTCGGGTATTGTCTAGAAAGCTAGGAGGCGGAATCTTGAAACGAATGATGCTGCGACTGACCGGCGTAATGCTTGTGATCGTGCTGTGCCTCGGCGCAATCGGCTGGTTTGGTCAACATGATAAAGTGAACAACGCCCTCTACCGGGCCTACTACGGTGACCACGGTATCCCGGCGGTCCACCAAGACGTCTACAAGGAAGCCGCGGCCACCTATGACGTCGATTGGCGGCTACTCGCCGCCGTCCACCGTGTCGAAACGATCTTCTCGCACAGTTCATCGATGCGCTCCTCGGTCGGCGCAATCGGACCGTTCCAATTCATGCCGCGGACGTGGCTCGGTTGGCAGTATGATACGGATGACCAAAAAGGTGATGTCCCGGAAGACGAAGTCGATTTGACCGACTTGACGCTGATTGAGCAGTACGGAGGCTTAGGCCGAGACGGGGATGATGACGGCAAGGCCGACCCTCATAGTTTGGTCGACTCGGCCCATGCCGCCGCTTACTATTTGAGCGAGCACGGCGGGCAGACGAATGATTCAATCGAATCGATTCAAAACGCCATCTTTGAATACAACCGGAGTGACCAGTATGTGTCAGACGTCATGTCCTTTTATGAGCAGTACCAGGACGAGCTGTCTTTACTGCCTGGTGACACGACGACGACGACGCAGCAGGTCGCCCGGTATACGATCCGGTATCTCGATTGGTTCGCAGGCTGGGCATGACCCGGCACTACTTGGTTAAAGTGAGGAAACAACATGAACACGCATATCGAGGAAGTGACGATTCGAGTCAAATCGATATTTAACGAAGGCAAGACAAAGCGTTACATGCGAACGTATGAATTCACCGACGTCGTCGATGGGGTGATCTGTGCCGTCATCATCTATTCTCCACGGATGAGCGATGCATTTTTATCTGGTACGACGACTCAACGCGCCTACATGCTCATGCGGAACCATTTGGACAAACCGATCCGCGAGATGCGCGTCATCAGTCTCGTCCCGACGCTCGCCATCAATGACAACCTACCCTACGTCGAGTCTCAACTCGACGAAGTGAACTTTCATTACGTGGAAGAGACGCTCGACGAGGTCGAGACGAGCGGCGGCATGATCATCGTCGGTTGGGGTTCGCCCGGGCGCCTCATGCACCATTCCACACTGTACAAGACGTTATTCGCCGAGCACGAGGCGAGCATGTATTGTATCGGTACGACGTCAAAAGGCGAACCGCAACAAATTCGCATGGCCAATGAAAATACGGTACTCGAAGCGTTCAATAACGAATCGATCAAACCGAAATTTAAGATCTTGAAAGAGACAAAACAGGACGACTCGAAATGAGTCGTCCTGTTTTTTATCGCACGCCGATCCATACACTTACTCCGAACAGCGTGAACAAGAGTGACGCCAACAGAAAATCGTTTCGCGTGACCGGAATCACCTCGTACGTGGAACGATGTTCACCCGTAAATCCCCGAGCCTCCATCGAGAACGCGATCCGCTCGGCTTGACGGATAGCGCCGGCAAGAAGCGGGATTAGGAGTTTCGGGATGTGCCGCACGTGATCGATCCGGGTGTCGAGGCGCACCCCACGTAAGGCATGCGTTTCATAGAGCTGCATCAGTTCGATCTTTAAAATCGGGAAAAAGCGAAAGCCGACGAAGACGCTATAGGCGATGTTCGGAGACAATCTCGCCTGCTGCATCAGACTGTAGACGAACCGCTTCGGGTCCGTCGTCAGCGTGAACAGAAGCGACAGGACCGTAAAGGCGAGGACCCGAAGCGAAAGTGTCGCCGCCAACAACACGTTCTCCTCGGTGACATCATTGCCGAAGAGCGAGAACACGACTTGCCCGCTCGCCTCTCTGCCGAAGACGAGCGTCGTCCAAAGCGTCCCGAGCGCGGTCAGTAAAAATGGGATCATGAACAGTCCCCATCGCTTCCAGCTCACGTCGGAAAAGATGAATTGGAGGGCGAGTGTGCCGAAGAAGACGACGAGCGGAGTCCACGGGTTGTACATGAAGGCGAGACCGAACATGAGACACGTCACGGTCAAGAACTTGATTGTCGGGTTCATCTCGTGAAACGTCATCAAAGCGCCTCCGTCAACAGTCCGTGGGCCCGCAATAAGTCCGAGTCGTCCCAAATCGACGCATCGTACGGCCCACTCAAGTTCCCGTCACTCATCAAATAATACGTGCTCGCGGCACGGGCGAAACTGAGATCGTGCGTTACGAACAAGACCGTCTGCCCCGCACGGACTCGTTCAGCTATCAATGCATGGAGCGCTCGAAGTGATGCCTCGTCTTAACCGGCCGTCGGTTCATCAAACGCGAGCAGTTGTTTACCCGACAGAAGCATCACCCCGATGGCGAGTCTCCGTTTTTGACCGTGACTGAGTGAGAGTGGATGGGCGCCACGCAGACGTTCAAGCCCGAGGCGTGCCAACATGTCCTCGATTGAACGGTTATGTCCATACGCTAGTTCCCGCGACACGTCACTCGTCACAAACAAATGTGCCGGGGATTGCGGGACGAGCCCGACTTCACGGTGATGCCGCGCCAGGCTTTTTAGCCACGTCGATTTGCCGCTGCCGTTCCGACCAAGGATGGCGATCACATCCCCGGGGGCCACTGCGATTTTGCTCGCTACAAGTTGGAACTTTTTGTGATTCACTTTCGGTATCTGAAATAATATGTTTGTGCCCCGTGTCGTTTCAATCGGCGTAAATGTATAATCCGGTTGAACGACGAACGATCCATCGCCTGCGATCCTTCCGTTCACGAGTTCCAAGTGCCGGTCAAAGAAGTCGCCCCACATGTACGGACGATGCTCGATGACGACGATATTGACGTTCCGTGCGGACTTGTCGAGCCAGCGAACGAACCGACGTGCCGTCGCCGGGTCGAGGTGTGAGAGCGGTTCGTCGAGTAAGAGCCATTCCGGACGTCCGATCAAGGCACAGGCGACGGCGATTTGCTGCTTCTCGCCCCCTGATAAATCATGGATGGTGCGGTGGCGATAATCGGACAAATGTAACTCGTACAAAATCGCTGAGACACGGCCCATCATTTCGCTTCGGACGACCGAAAAGTTTTCGAGCGTGAAAATCAGCTCTTCCTCTACCGTCTGCATGACGAACTGGCTGTCCGGGTCTTGAAACACCGTCCCGACGCGGCGATTCACCTCGCCAGGCCGATACGTGGCATAGGACCGACCGAATAGATGCAATCGCCCCGTCACAATCCCATCACAGTTGTCCGGGTAGAGCCGATTGAACAAGGCGAACAAAGTCGACTTCCCCGACCCGCTCGCCCCGGTGATGAGCGTCCTGCCGTCCGTAAGACGAAGTGTGATATCTGTCAATACGTCGCGTCCTTCCCCCGGGAAACGAAACGCCAGACGCTCGGTCTCAACCATGTGCCTTCCTCTGCCGGGTGACGGCATATCCTTCTAGCGCACCCGTTCGAAGCAACAAGTCGCTCAAAATCTTCCCGCCGATCCCTGCGATGAGCATCCCGCTCGTCGCCCGTAGTGCGAACATCAAAGCCACGTACGTCGGACTGAGCGCGCTGAGACCTCCCATGACGTACGTATATGCGAAACTCGTCATTGCCGCACCGAATCCGGCGAGCATGAGCACCCACAAGTCATACCGCTTATACCCGGTTAGTGCGAACGCCGCTTCGGCGCCGAGTCCTTGAATGATGCCGACGAGGATGATGCGCGGACCGATCGCATTGCCGATCATCATCTCGATCGACGCCGCGAGCACTTCCGACAAAAAGGCGGCGCCTGGCTTTCGAATGATGTAGGCGGTAATAATCGAGACGATGAACCAAATCCCAAAAATCCATTCATAGGCGATCGGTCCAATGAGACCGGCCCAAAGGTTCCCGACATGGACGAACGCCAAATAGACGACGGCAAAGACGACCGATAAAATCGACAGCAATACGATTTCTTTCAACTTCCATGAGTTAAGCATCAACGCGTCCCTCGTGCGACGGACTGTTCACACTGAACGTGACCGTCATGACGACGTGGCTCGTCTTCTCGCGGACGCGGTTGAACGTCGCCTCATAAAACGCGAACACCGGCTCGATATCTCCGTGGATCCCTGAGGCATAATGCATCGTGTCATTGAAGACGCCCCGTGCTTTCGCGAAATCGACCTCTTCATAGATAATGTCCATGTAATCATCATCACCGAGCGGGTAGAGTGCGAACTGTGAAGAGACGTATTGGGCAGCCGCTCGCCCGTTCACCGGCTCACTCGATACGTCGAGCAGATTGTCCCCGGCCGTGTCGCCCGGACATCCGGCCGAGAACGTCCCGCTCATCGACACATGCGCCCCTGTTCTCGTGGCGTGTGACAAGACTGCTTTCGCGACGTCAAACACGTGCTCGGCCCGACCGCGAATCACGGTCGATACATCGTCCGTGTGCCTCCAGACGTTGCTTAAATCAGTCTCTTTGAGTGCTCCTTTGATGACCGGTATGAACTCTGACGTCATCGGGCTTAGCGTAAAGCGGAACCCGACGATCGGGCTCGTTCCACATTGTTGATTCATGATGATTCCCCCCTTATTTGGTTACACAAAAAAGCCGCATCCATGAGAATGCGGCCACTTATCCAATCATCAATCCATCAGAAAAAGTGCCACACTTCCTCACGCCAGTATTACCTGGATCGAGTTATAAGGGATTGGAGCCATGCTCACATCTCAGCCGAAGCACCCCTAGTGTAGTCCAATGTATGCGGTTGTTCATGCAAGCAAAAGTATAGCCGTTCGATTCTGAATTGTAAACGGTTAAATCATGAAAACGTCGCGATTCCGTTTCCTGGAAGCGTATCCCGTAACGTTGTCCAGTCTGACGCCATCTCTTCGTCTGACAGTAGACAGGCGTCAAGTTCAAGCTCGACGCGCACTCGGTCCATTCGGTGACCGATCAAGACGAGCTCCGTCTGGCGGTCGCCGTACGGCTCGATGTAATCGGCCTCAAGCTCTGGTTCGGCGGCGAACATCTGCTTTCGTTCCGCGTCAGGAAGCGTCGCGAGCCAACGGCCCGCATGTTCGAGCGTCGACGCGTACCCCGCTTGGGAGAACAAGCACGCGATGTCGTTCCGTGAGGCGATCCATAAAAAACCTTTCGCCCGGACGACTTCTTCCGGGAACTGTTCGATCCACGCATGTAAACGCTCCGGGTGGAACGGACGGCGGCGGCGATAGACGAACGAACTGATGCCGTACTCTTCGGTTTCAGGGGTATGGTCGTCTGTCTCGAGCTCTTGGATCCATCCGGCGGCGTGCATCGCCTGGTCAAAATCGAACAAGTTCACGTCTAATAGGTCGGACAACAACACGTTCCCGTATGTGCTTGTCAAAAGTTGCGCCGCCGGGTTTAACGCGCGTAACAGACTTTCGATCTCGTGCAGTTCCGGTTCCGTGACCCGGTCTGCCTTGTTGAGGACGATGATGTCGGCAAATTCGACTTGATCGACGAGCAAGTCGACGACTTCCCGGACATCACCCGTGTCGACAGCCTGTTTCCGTTCATGCAGTGATTCGCCCGAGTTGAAGTCTTTTAAAAATCGATACGCGTCGACGACCGTCACCATCGCGTCAACATACACACGGCTCGTCAAGTCGATACCCAAGGCGTCATCCGCATATGTAAACGTCTGCGCGACCGGGATCGGCTCCGAGATACCAGACGACTCGATGATGATGCCGTCGAGCTGTCGGTCGTTCGCAATCTCGCTGACCGCTTCGAGTAAATCTTCTCGCAACGTGCAGCAGATGCAGCCGTTAGACAGCTCCACCAACTTCTCGTCCGTCCGTGAAAAACCTGCCCCGTCAATCAATCGCTCATCGATGTTCAGCTCGCTCATGTCGTTGACGATGACGGCATATTTTTTACCATCCCGATTGTTCAACATATGATTGAGCAACGTCGTCTTGCCACTTCCTAAATATCCGGACAAGACTGTGATCGGAATTCGTTTCATGATGTATACCACCTTTAAATCGTAATCATTACTTTTTAGATAATGAACGGGATCACGTCCGTTGTCAACAAAAAAAACACGCTCAAAAGGAGTAAACTGTACCCTGAGTAATAGACACTAAAAAAAGTCTATTGCTCAGGGTTTTTGTGTACACTGAACTAAATCATATCGGGAGTGGATTTGAGATGTCGAAGAAGCTGTTTACGTCGAAAGAGATAA